>JAAZDH010000111.1 GCA_012512865.1 Clostridiaceae bacterium
AATCTGACGGGCGCATCTTCCTGCAGCCGTTGCACTCGCATTGGTTGTTGCTGTCGTCAGCCAGCCAGAAATGAAGGATATCAACCTGCGGGTTTTTCTCAACATATTGCACGATATCATTTATTATAATACTTCTGGCTTCCGGGTTGGAATAACACAAATTGGTATTAATGGGCCTCCCTCCCCACAACTCCCTTTTGCCGTTAACCTCGGCCAGGTACTGCTTTATTTCAGGCTTGATTTCATATTGTTTTTCATCCCAGCCAAGCCCCGGTATGCCAAAAGGCTCGCATGTCCATCCATGCCCTGCTGCATGGTAAATTAAATCTCTTTTCTTTATCTCCTTTTCCGCCCTCTTGATAAGCTGCCTTGCCATATCTAAATCAAATGGTTCAGGTTCCTTAAAAGAATTATTCGCGTGGGAATACCAGCGTTCAAAGAAAGTGTATGCTTCCCTGAACTGGAAAAAGTATGCGTTAAACCCAGCTTTTGGCGCCCAGTCTATAATATCGGCAATATTCTCGTAGCTGTTCGCTCCCTCTATGCATATTCCCCTGTGCCTATAAGAAGCTTTTTCATGAAGTTGAACGGAAATGCCAGGCACATCTTTTTGAGGGATATATTCACCGTCTTTCCCGGGGCGTACCCACATGCAGCCGGCTTCTTCCAGGAAGCGGTATACTCCAAGTAATGCGCTGCGATGATTTACACCTGCTATTATGCCTTTGCCTTGCGATACTTCTACATGTATTTCATCATCAAATTCATGGTTTCCTTCAACAGCAGGTGTTATGCCAAAATCTTCAAAAAGCCCTACCCAAATACAATCTTTTTCCTTACCTGCCTTATCTTTACCAAGTGCAAAATTGCAACAAGGTTCGCCGAGGCTAATATGTATTCCATCTCCTGACATCCTTCCAAGGTATTTTGCCAGTTCTTCTGCCGAGAATCTTAATGTTTCATTATCCCGGGTCACACAAATACTTATGATCTTGTCCCCTTTTTTCTCCATTATGACATCCCTCCTTGATAAATAAAACCTAAACCATGGGGCATTGCAAGTAATCATCGCAAGCCTGGCCTTTCATAATAAAACTGAAAGCTAGTATTGCAAACTTACAGGAAATTGCAAGGGGATATTGCAATCTTTGCATGTCGGCATTAATGCCTGCAATGCCTGTCCATATTGAATTATTGTATGATATTATATTGTATTATATTATTGTATATTTTACTGCATTAACAGCCTTAAATCAATGAATTTTTCCATGCCAAGTTTAAACTCCAAGTCTAAACTGCCAGGTTTAAGTTACTAAATTTAAATGCCAAGTTTCAAATGCCGAATCTAAATCCTGCCGCAGGCGGGAATATGCCAGCGCAAGGCAGAAATATTTGATAATATGGTAAAATTAAACTGTAAAAGTGAAAGTTGACAATAAGTTAATATTATTTTTATAATAAAGATAAAGAAAAAGAGTTTTTATTTATGTAAATGGAACATGGATAAAAAGAATTTATACGAAAATGCGTTTATACCTAAGAAGAACTTACCCATAGTAATATTATCACTGCCAAATACAAAAGAAGAAGAAATATTTCATTGCCATTGGCATAAACAACTTGAGTTTCTTTTCTTTGTCGAAGGAAAGGCAATAATCGGGTGTAACGATAACCTGATTGAAGCCAACAAAAATGACCTTGTTGTTATAAACAGCAATGACTTGCATTATGGAAGAAGCCTTTCCAAGAACTTGAGTTATTTCTGCATTATTATTGACATCCCTCTTTTCCAAAGCAGTTTTTTTGATGCGCGTGAAGCTAAATATATAACCCCGATCAACCAGAACTTAATACTTTTTAATAATATTGTAAGAGGGGACAATGATGTTATAGAATGCGTCAACAACCTAATAAAAGAATATAATGAGAAATTAACAGGGTTTGAGCTTGCAATAAAATCGTGCATCTGCCGGCTTCTTGTCCTGCTTCTCCGGAATCATACCAATAAAATAATAACCGCCCGTGAATACAACTTGAAAACAAAAACCCTAGAAAGATTGTCAACGGTTATAAAATATATCGAGCAGAATTATTGTGAACCGATATCAATAAGTCAGCTTGCAGAAATGATAAATTTAAGCACTTATCATTTTTGCCATGTTTTCAAAAAAGCCATAGGCAAAACTCCAATACAATACGTTAATTTATTGCGCATTAATAAAGCTGAATCCCTGCTTAAAAGCACGGATTTGAGCATAACCGAAATTGCATTTGAAACAGGCTTCAGTGGTGCAAATTACTTCAGCCGGCTGTACAAGAAGTATAAGAATGTTTCGCCTTCGTCAGTGAGAGAAAAAGTGAAACGGGGCTAGACGACTTCCACGGCTAATATGGTCGCTTCAGCTACGTATTGCTCCAATATTAGCCTTAGGAAGTCGTCTAGCTGTATGGTTAGGAGTAGGATAGATATGGGTGACACAGGGGCGGGCTAAACTATGAAACATTTTCCCTGGTTTGTGCACTTGGCTGTCAGCCCCTGGTTTAACCAAGATAATATCCCCTCGGCAAAATCTTGGAGATGGCCTGCAGGTTTTCCTCCAGGGTGCTGTAGTTTTCTTCTATTATATTCCTGACTTCCCACAGGTTTTTATAATGGTTTTCATGGCATGTCTCCAGGTCATATAAAACCTCGTCCGTAGCCTTCCAGACTTCGCAGCCCTGGAAGGGATTGGCCGTGCCAACGTACAAGTCATTACATCTGTCTACATAAAGTATCCTTCCGCCGTAATTATACGGGTTGTTCAATCCATCAAGGAATACAGGGTAAAAATTAACGCCATCCCCTGAGGAGTACAGGTCAAATCCAAAGGGGTACCTGATAGATCTTAATAATTTAACGATTGTCTTATAAATTAGTATCAGTACCTTTACTGCCGTATCGCCTATCAGCCGCTCTAATGCCTGCCTGTTTGCCAGGAGAGTGTACAGTATTACCTCCATGTTAATTGAATCATCAAAGGTGCTTATAAGCAGCCTGCCTTGGTATTCCTGTATCTGCCATGCATATACATTGAAGGGGTTGTTAAAGCCGGACTTCAGCCCTGACAAGCTCTTGTTATCACTGCATTTTTTCTTGTGCCCCGGTATTATTGAACTGCCTCCTACTACAAGCTGCAGGTTGTCGTATTTGTCTATTCTTGCAACGTCACATCCCCTTGGAATAGCCCAGGACAACGGCAGTTGCTTTGTACCGCTTACATAAAGATAATTTCCGAACACCCCCATGCTTAGCGAATACTTGTTTGCAGGGTCTCCAAAACCATTATTTGAAACAAGGGTCCAGTCGTTCAGCCTCGGTTCGTCTTTATTTGTCCTCCATATCTCCACGCCATTCTCGCTGCTTACTGCAACGTATATTTTATTGTTGAATACCGCCATGTTGCTTATAGGACCGCTTGGGTTCCTGTAAGGGTTGTAATCCGGGTCATTGTAGTCTATAACAGGTTCCCAGGGGTAAAACTCGGGATCCTCGCTGCTGTACAAGTATGAAAGCCCGCCCTGGTTCATTTCGTCCAAGGTGGCTATATACAATTTCCCCCTGTGGGATACCATAGCCCTTGACGAAGCGCCTTGCAAAACGGTATCCGGCACTTCATACCAGTTAACCCCGTTGGTGCTTTTCAATACCTTGACCTTTGCCCCGATGGCCGCAGCATACAGGCAGGGACTTCCGCTGAAAGGGCTATGCCTTACCATGTACCTGAAGCCGGCAATGCCTGAACCTGTCTGAGCCTTGTAAACCCGGGTCCACGGAAGGGTGCCATCTTTTTTGTACCGCCATATTTCACCAAGATTGTCCATTGGTCCGGGATTTACCATGGCGGGCAGCCTGATGGCCGGTTCAATCAAATAAAGGATATTCGATATTATATTTCTCCCGGTGCCGACATAAATATAATCCCCCAAATCGCTCATTGACCATGCGTAATTGTTTTGCCTTGCATTAATAGGATTCGTAAAATCAAATCCATTTGTTTTGGTTATTTCTTTAAATCCCAGCAAAGTAATTCCCCCAATTATTATATTTTATGTAAACACCGTTGTAATAATAATATATTATTTGCCAATGAACTTTGTTACAGCAGGTAATAATACTTTTTTAAATGTTTCCTACCTTGGAGTTTGCATAAAATAACACATGCAGTTAAATATTTCCACAAGAACAGCACCGGTTCAATCATGTCAAGAATAAGCAATGATACATAAGGCTATGTGATGAACATGATGCAGAAATCGGTATTTTAGGGAGCATCGAGGAACTTGAGCCAGGCTCAAAAAAGCTTCTGTTGGCGAAGTTGGAGGAATATTATAAGATACCAAAAATAAGGAGATTTAAAAGTATAGAAACTAAGTATGGCATTTACCACTGGGTCATTGAAACTGACGCTGGGGAAGTTGAATTTGACATTATAAACAAGGGCACCGATATAAAAACTTTCCCTGGGAGAAGAATCCTCCTGCGGGATTCGGATGACAACCTTTATGAAATTACCGGCTATGCAAAGCTACCCTGTAAGAGCTACCTGAAAGTCCAAAGCGAGCTATGAATCAAAGTGAACTATGAATTAAAGTGAACCATGGTAAACCATGATTCAAAGCAAACCATGGAAAAAGCTGCGGGGAAAAACTATGGGGGCCTCCTCTATAGGGAAGCCCCCATGTTCAAACTCTCCAGTCTTACCTAGTCTAAGTACTTGCCTGTTGCATGGAACAAGTCCAGCATCCTGGCTATGATTGCAGCCGCTTCTTCCCTATTAATGAAATTGTTAGGACGGAATGTACCATCCGGGTATCCCAGTATTATTTCATGCATGTTAAGCAAGTTAACATACTTCAGTGCCCAGTCAGGTACATCATTCAAGTCCGTGAAAACCGACTGGGTCAAGCTCTCGCTTTCAATCCCTGCTTCTTCTATGATTCTTCCAATTACGGTAGCAGCCTCAGCACGGGTTATATTACGCAACGGGTGCACGCTCATGCCTGCAGCTTCGGGAACGCCCTTCAGCCACTGGCGTTTTGTTGCCGTGGCAATATACGGTACCGCCCAGTCCCCGATTTGCGAAACATCCGCGAAGTAATTTGCCTCGCTCCTGTCAGCCAAGGGTACTCCGCTTGCCAATACTATCAACTTGGCAAATTCCTGGCGGGTAATCGGGCGTTCAGGGTAATAGTAGTAGCCATCCTCCATCTTGACACCGTTCACAACACCGATGGAAATGAGGCGGTTGACAATATCATAGGACCAGCGCCCCGGCATATCCTTCATTTGCAGCATTTTTTCGTCAAATCCAAGGGTATACTTGCTCAGATGCTTGAGAGTAATGGAAATGGTCTTATTAGCTTTATCTAGGACTCCACCCAGGTATTCCCAGGAACCTGTGCGTTCATTATACCAGTAAATCTTAATATCGTTAATATCCTGGCCCGGTTCAAGCCATGCCTCATCGTACTTTAACGTCAGCGTGACGGCCTTGTTAAATCTAACCTCCGTATCTGTCTTAATCTCGTAAATGCCGCCGTAGACCTTGATGTTTTTGTTATCATAGCCGCTTGTGTTTTCCACTTTACCTATGCTAATGCCGATCTTTGCTCCAAGAGCCTGGGCTGGTACTGTAATACTTATATTATCGTCACCCTGGATAACCCTTCATTTCCGTCTATAACTGCCGAATTTAGGTAACTTACTCCTAATTCCTGTTCAACGAGATACCTGAGCATTCTTTCAAGTTCTTCGTCTATCGGGCTTGTCCCGGTATCCTGCTCTCCAGGCGCATCCCCATCTCCCGGCAAATCCTCATCAGTTTCGCCTTCACCTTCATCTTCACCTTCTCCTTCTTCTTTATCTTCATCTTTCGTGGTATCACGGCCGCTATCGTCCTCGTAATCCTCATCTTCATCATCTTCGATGACGGGTGTCGGTCCATAACCCGAGCTTTCGTCTACTCCTGGGGTAGCAGCAATTTCGCCTACTTTAATAAGGACCGCATCCTCGAATGCATATTCCTCCGATACGCTAAAGGCAGCCTTCACTACGATTTCACCTTCACCTTTTGCCTCCAGCACGCCGTCCGGGCTTATTGTCCCTAAATTCTCTCCTGCCATGATACTCCACTCAACATACCTGTTGTCAATTAGATGTGCTATCCCATTTTCATCAATGCCAAACAAGCTTAAAGCCAGTGTATCCCCGGGCTCAATTTCAAAGCGGGCTGAACTTTGGGCAAGGAACATGTTCATTCCGCCTGAGCCGGTATCGTTCTCATCCGCCTGGCGTATTTCAACCCTGTCAAAGGTTGATACCAGGTCCTTCGCAACAATGGCTCTATATTCTGTTTTGTTCCCTGCTTCATCGACTGCTTCTACTACAACTTCCCGTTCCATGTAATTACCCATCGGCAATTCCACATCAAACAAACCTTCGCTGTCCAGCTGCACGACATTGCCATTAACGCTGACAATGCTGTCTACATCCGCCACTCCCCTCACAGGAATTACGGAATAAACCGTGATCCCAGGGGCCGGGCTTTCAATTTTCAGTTCAGGAGCAACCGTATCACTTACTATTGTAATACCGGCAGTTGAAAGGTCGCCGTTTTCATTGACCGCATATACGGTTATTGCATTTTTTCCTTCTTCCAGCAATATTTCGCCCTGCCAGCTGCTGCCATTGAAATTAGCATGCAGTACATCATTAACATATACCTCTGCTTGTACATGCTGGTCTGAAACAACCTTTACGGAAACCTTGTCCTTGTTTACAAGATAATACTTGCTTCCATCGGCATCAGCCTTCTCCTTCACCTGTCCACCCGCTGAGCTCAATTCAAAGGTTAATTCAGCCGGGTCAGGCTCCGGCAGGTATACTATATCCGAGTAAACCGTTTCGCTGAAATGCGTAGCCCCCTCCACGGTTTTATATGCGGTCATGGACACTACGTAGCTGCTGCCCGGTACCATTCCTACCAATTCTTTTTTTCCATCTTTTTCTACTTCAAAGACACCGCCGACCAGCGTCTGGTCTACATTTCCTTCAACCTTGGCAGGACCCGTATTCCCCAGGGGATTTTTATTTCCATCAAGCAATTGGATATAGTATCCTTCCGCGTCCGATGATTTATCCCACTTGACATCAAATAAACCGTTTCCTACCGGCGTTACCTGTATATTTGTCGGCGGCTCCGGCTGGTGGGGGTCAATAACGGTTATGCTTTCCATGCTGTACATGCCGGGGTAATTCGTGCCTTCATTATACAGTACCGCCCTTATGTAATACTTTCCTGAAGCCACGCTATCCGGCAGCGTATAAGTAATGCTTCCGCTTGCAGCATCTATCTCGTCAACCAGCTTTCTCCCCGCGTCGTTTTCTTTATCGTTGCACAGGTAAAGGCCTATCTTGTCGCCGGCCCTAATATGATCTACTTCCCAATTTACAGTAACTACATGATCATTATCTTCGTCTTGCTGTACGGTCACATTCTTTAACGACGGCGGAACCGTTACATCCATGAGGGTTGAAATAATCGGCTTGTCCGATACGACTCTCCAATTCCCGTTAATCGGATTCTGGATCGATACAAAGATTCTTCTTTCAACAACGCCGGAATCACTTTCTTTAGCGAGTATTACCTGCACCAGGTAGTTTACGTCTTCAGTCAATTCATACGGATTGCCTTCTGGGTCGTAAACCTGGATGTTGGGTACCTCTTCTCCTTCATACATGAACTCCAGCAAGGCAATTTCCTGGTCCTGGATATTAATTATATGCTCAGTGCTGTCTGATGAAGCCAGGATTATGGGCTGTGCAGGATCCATCCACTGCAAGTCCCCGTAAAGCCCCTTTTCTCCTGCCATTGCAAGGTAAGCCGGCCCCTTCGGGCGGGTCTTCTTGACCTTGTCGGCGGAAGAAGCCACCCTCTTGATATTGCTTCCATATACAAATCTTCCTTCGAACTCCCCGGTTTCATCATTAACATAATCTTCAACGGCTAATGCATCGATAAACTGCAAGCCCGGCGGGATGCCACCTCCTGCACCTGCCATGGCCGTTTCCATGCCAACCCGGAATGTCGGAAGGCTTTCTCCCCATACATACTCAATGGAAACAGGTATCCCTATAATGGCTATCCCCGCATATACCTTTTCGGTGCTTAATTCCACCTCGGCAGACAACAATTCCTTGCCGCCAACCAAGGGAACTTTCTCGGGAATTTCTATCGCTGCTTTTGCTCCGCCCCCGAATGCAACGGGCCCGAATATCCCCTTCTTCGATTGATCGTACTCGAAGAATACGTAGGCTTCTCCCTTGATGATATCAAAAATTTCTAGTTTTGCACCTGCCCTAATAGATATGCCAAAATCATCAAGGGAATCTTTAAATAGGATATACCCGTAAAATTCTTTTAGTATCTCAAATTTTAAAATTTTAAGTTTCCCGGAAAACTCGATTCCCCTGGCAGACATCTCAAGGGTTATATCATCTCCCTCCACCACCTGCGCAATGGATATGCCGCCAACTAAGACTAGCTTTAAAGGAGGCAGGATGTTATAATTACCTACTACGGTATCATACAGGTTCTTAAATCCTCCGCCTCCCTTGGTAATATAGGCAATCACCACGGGAGGGATAAGGGGAATACCCGGTTTTCCACCCACTACAAATAGGAAGTTATCCGGTATTGGTATACCGCCATCCAAAAAGCGCAAGGTAAATAAACCGTATAATTCTATGACCTCAAATTTTACTTCGGCTTCAATCTCGTATATGTGTTCGATTGTATCTATGGCTACCTTACCTTTCGCGCCAACATTCATACCCGGCACAAAATCCTTTGGCAGTCCTATCTCGCCTTCAGCTTTTAAACCGATAAAACCAAACTTATCTTTATCATCTAATCCAAAACGCGCCTCTTTGACACTGACTCCAAACCCGGCGCTTTCATCATCATCGTCGTCATCATCATCTTCATTGTCTCCTCCCCCGCTGCCTCCTCCATTCTTGTCATCCTCTTCATCCTGCTTTCCTCCAAGATTCAAGTTCAGGGTGCCTCTAAAGGAAACAGACCTGTCACCAATAATGGCATTTTCTATTTCAACGGGGAAGAAACTGATTCTCTGGATAATTGAAAGGGATTTTAATACTTCCCATTCAATTTCTATGGGAAGTTGGTCTTCTTCTTCTTCCGCATCAAGGGAATACTCGTTTCCATCCACCAATTCTATGGAGAACTCACCTCTTACAAAGGGGAAATTGGGGATTGACAGTATTCCGTTGCCTGCTATTTCTATGTAATCATCCGTGTGAAGAAGGTCCTTTTGATTCTTACTTATGGTTATCTTCTGGGAGGCTTCCCCGTAAGTACTAATCATCATCTCTGATGTATCGAAACGAATAACAGAGTTAATTGTGCTTCCGGGGCTTATTTCATACACGCTGCCGTTATCGCCCGGTATTTCCTTGACTTTGCCCCTGAACTCTAGTAATACAGTTTTCTCAAGATTCTCGTATTGTTTTTTCAATTGGGCCAACATGTTTTCATTTTCAACTGTCACGATAGAATAGACATATTTATCCTTGGTTTTATCTTCATGACCCTCAATAACCAAGATACCATAATTCCTCGATTGATATTCTTTTTTTGTCGTAAACTCCAGGTCTTTTGAAAGAATACCGTAGGTCTTTGCATCAATTACCAAGGTATATTGGCCCTCGTCGAACTTGTCCCATTCCTCAAAAGCAGAATCGTCAAGTATTATATCCATGCTCTTGTCACTGGCTATGTTTATGTTTTCCATGGGAATCAGCCATGTTTTTTCGTCCCTCGTTCTTACAAGGGTCACCCTCCACCCTGGTTCAACTTTTAGCAGGTCAAATCCGGTTCCGTTAACCCTTATAGTTTTCACCGGTTCATAGAGATACACTTTGCCAGGTACAATATTCATGATTTGTACCTTGGGCGGCTGGCCAGTCAAGGCAGGCATGATCACGTAGTTTGCCATGATCATTTCCTGGAATCCTTCTGCCTGGACGCTTACGTTAAACTGTGCAACCTTGTAACTACTTTGAGGCTTTGGCCTTACCCTCCAGGTTACCGTCCTTAATTCTCCTGGTCCTATAAAAGGAATGGTCTGCACGGCACTTTGACCTTCCACCAGTTCCAGCTGCTCCGGCAAACCCAGCGTTACTTTTGCATCTGAAAGGTATTGCCCAGTTTCCCTGCCGTTATCAATTTCAGCGCTGATTTCAAATTCTTCCTCAACGTAACCGTCTTTTTTCTCGTTTACGGTGAGTTTCTGCGGGGCAAACACCTGGAGCCCGTATTTAGCCTTTTCCTGCCTTAAATTCAAGTTACCCAGGCCGTAATACGTCTCAAAGACAATTTCTTTGCCCGGTGAAAGGCTGACTGGGTTCCAGTACAGTGCCACGGCACTATCGGCACTACCATATATATTACGGTCGCTGGTGAAATCCATCTCGCTGTTGACAATATAGTCCCATTTTGTCCTGGAGATTCCTTCCCAGTGGGCTAATATGAGCTTGTCGGGTCTCTTGTTTCCCCATCCTTCCAGGAAACCATAGGAAATTACCCTGGGAGCTATGGGGTCATCAGCTGCTCTCCAATAGTATGGAATATTGCCCCCCTCAACTTCGGTTTCTTTATGTATAAATGTGTTTTGTCCCGAAAAGGTGATCGGGGAAGCATCGTTTTCACCCAGCATTGTATCAAGCAAAATTCTTGCTCCAATACTTACGTGTCTATTCGTAGGATTTTTCACGGTATATGTAACTTTTACGTTTCCCACCTGCGGATTGGTAGGATCCCCTATCAGCTGAAGTGTCTGGGTTATCTCCAGTCCTTTAATAACCCATGTGGACTGGTTGGTCAGCTGCTGGGAATAGGGTGTAGTTTTGAAGATTCCGTCCAGCCCCAAAAAGCCATACCTGTTCCCATATATGTAATCTTCCCCGTCAATCCGGAAGGTGGTAAAGGAAGTTTCAGGTACATCCCTTTGGAAAAGCAAGAATTTATTTTCATCCTTGTCCCTTAAAGGCGAACCTTCACGCGTACGGATGCTGAAACGGCCCGTACTTCCATTTACCGTGATTTCTACGAAGTCATTGTAAATTATTTTATTCGGAACCTCGTTTGCAGCATTTGCCACAGCTGCAAAGGCAGGCTCAAAAAATATGGAAAGGATTAAAACCGCGGCCAGAAGGTAAGATATGTATATCTTGCATTTATTAAACCTCACCATTGAGATCCCCCTCAAACTTTAAACATTTTTAATATGATTTTTATGTTTATTGGGTTTTGAAACCCATATCCGTGTGCAAAACCTGTATTTTCCCTTGCGGTGACAGGGGAATGGGGTTTTTGTCACGTCCCCGGGTCACATGCCTCTTTTGTCGAGGTGGTTAGGTGACACTACCCCCGTCCCCTTGTCACGCTTGTCCTTGTCACGCTTGTCACGCGTACCAGATGACAGGAACCCTGTCCCCCTGTCACGTGTCACGTTTATTGCTGCTCGTATACTATATACACGTAAATCAGCCTTGTCTGGCGTTCCTGGTCCTGTACATGGAGAGTATAATACCCGCTTCCCGTTACTTCCAGGTAATTATTCTTTAGCAGGATAGCGTCATTTTCCTTGAAATACCTGCTGACTTGTTTGCCTTCGGCATACCTTACTTTTGTTTCGCCCATGGCACCTATAAGCTTGACGCTGATACCGCTTCCATAAACTATGATTTCATCGCTTGCATCTTCCTTGGAATTTATGTATACCCTGAACCGTCCTGGTGATACCACGATTGCCCTCCTTGTTACCGTTGTTACATTGCCCGCGGTATCTGAAACTGAATAAGTAACCGAGTAACTGCCTTCGACGTCAACATTAACGTTTGACTGGACATTTACACGGGATAGTACATCACCGTCAATGTTATCTACAGCCTCCACATCCGCCAGGTAATCCACCTCCTGGTTTCTCTCCAGTATCAAGTCTTCGCCTTCGAAAAATTTGATACTTGGAGCTTCCCTGTCTATGTTTGTAACTTCTATTTTTATGGTGTACTTGTTCCCCATTGTATCCTCGACCTCTATCCACTTCACGCCGTTCTGCTCAAATACAACTTCATTGCTTCCCTCGTTATTCAATATGGTAAGGGGCCTGTCGGCTTCAATCAGCACCGTTACATTATCCCTGGTAGGTTCCGTTGTGCTGTAATTCAAGCTGATCTTGGCCCTTGATTTATCTATACAATTCACTTCCGCTGTTATTTCTGCCGTGTTGCCCGCCAGGTCCTGGATAAGGAACGTAAAGCTTCCATTTTCGGTGAAGACATATTCTTTTTTCCTGCCGTTATTCAAAACATAGAATTCCTCATCGGCGCCCACTATTGCGACCACGTTACCCCGCGTGGTTTCACCGGGACCAAGATTTGGACTGTATTCTATATACGGAACAGGAGGAGTACGGTCAATACCCCTTGCCACGGCCATTATGGAACTTTCATTGCCGGCCCTGTCCCTTGCCACGAATATAAATGTATCCCCATTACTCTCCTGGTATACACTGCCGCCTCCATCATTTAGTAAAGTCACCGGTTCGTTTGCAGATACGCTGGCCTTTACCATGGTATTGGTGGGAATCAACGTCTCATTTCCATCATCCACTACAACATTGGAATACATGACTTTCAGTACCGGCGGTTCCTTATCGATCCTGTCAACTTGAGCCGTAAGGGTACTCGTGTTTCCAGCCGCATCCCGGAACCTGAAAGTAAATGACCCGTTCTCCGTGAATATATAAGTATTGTTTTCCTTGTCAACTTCATCGTTCAGCACGATTACAGGTTCACAGGAGTCATCCTCCGCAATGAGGGTAACCACCACGTCCTGGTTGGTCCAAGTGAGCGTGCTGTATTCCAGGCGGCCACCCGGAGGCGTACGGTCTATCTTACTTATTACGACCTGGCAAGAGCCCTCGTTTCCTGCCACGTCAACAAACTGGAAAGTGAAGGACCCATTATTTGAAAACACGTAAGTATTGCTGCCATTATTATTAAGTATTGTAACCGGTTCACTCTCATTGGGGAAGGATATGGTCACGGTAACATTTTCATTGGTCCAAAATTCTTCATTCTCGACCCTGTCCTTGCTGGAATATTTAATTTCCGGGTTGGGTGCTTCTTTATCAATGTAATCTATTTTTATGGTCTTCTCTTCAATATTCCCGGCCTCATCCCGGAACCTGAAAGTATACTCACCGTTTTCCGTAAATACGTAAGTGTTACCCTCGGGATTGAGGAAGGTAACGCTTGAACAATCATCCTTTACCGTGATGGTTACAGTTACATTCTTATTGGTCCAGCTGGTCTCGCTGTAATATACTTCTTCAACATGGGGCGGCGTTTTATCGATATTCTGGACCACTGCCACATCCTCGCCTTCAACACCGGTTTCAAGATCCCTTATTTTAAAGCTTATGCTTCCGTTTTCGTGTAATTTATACACGGCTTGTATTATCAAGCCTTCTTCATTTGTTTCGCTACTTACAAGTTCATGATGCCCGTCCACGACAAAATCAAACAGTTCCCCTGGGTTTTCGCCGACAACACTTATCGTTACGGTTACCGCCTCGTTGGTCCAGTAAGTCGTGCTGTAGCTTATATCCGCTTTTGGCAGGGACTTGTCGATATTGTTTACTTCAGCTATTGCCCTTCCTTCATTACCTGCCAAGTCTACAAACACAAACTCGAAAGTCCCGTTTTCAGTGAACACATATTCATTGCTGCCATCGGGAGGATTTGTTATAATAACCTCCTCGTTGGTATGCAAGGTAGCCGTTACCGGCTGGGCTGTTCTTTTCGTAGTGCTGTATGTAATGGTGCCCACCGGTGGCGTATTATCCAGCAAGAACCTATTGCTGCGAACGGTTCTTTCATTTCCTACTTTGTCAACTGCCCGCACCCATAGGTACCAGTTCCCGTCTCCCTCGCTTTTTTCGACTGTATCCCCTGGAGCTAGGGCTATCCAATCCTGGGAAGGGCTCGTATCATTTTGTGACCACTGGTAATACATTTCTATTTCTTCCGATGATGTTACATTGTCAGAAGCATTTATTGTAGCTGATACGGATTGCTTTCTTTCATTAGCGCTTGTCCCATCAGGGTCAAACCAGATGCTTGGCGCTTCCTTGTCAATATTATTTACTTCAACGTAATAATTTCCCTGGTTTCCCGCCAAATCTCTAAACTCGAAGGTAAAACTCCCGTTTTTCTGGAATTCAAAGAAAGGATTGTTATTCGTATTTGTAATTACTATCTCATCAGCCGGTGTAAAATTATCGCTTAGAACTATGGTTACCTTGACAGGCTTATTTGTCCATTCTTCCGTGCTATAAGTAACATCAACCACTTCAGGCGGAGTGATATCATATACTATGCTATCGGAGTATATACTGCTCTCATTCTCCAGGGCATCCCGGAATTTAACCGATACGGTATGTTCCCCTTCAGTTCCGGGAATCTCCAGGACCTTGCTTGTTGTGAATTCCTCCCAGTCGCTCCACTCCCCGTTATCTATGGAAAAAGACATCTCAACCGGGGGCGTGAAATCGCTGGACGTTAATACAACGCTTATACTTGTATCATTTGTATAATCTTTTTCTATATCAATTGAGCCTTCCGGGCCCGTGTTATCCAGCTTAAAACCTCCGCTTCTCAAAGTAGCGGCGTTTCCTGCAGAATCATATACTTTCACGTATATATAGAAAACCCCTGTTTTATTCTCAAGCTGGAAATTTATGCTAGACGAGGTGCTCCAGCTTGTGTCATCCCAGCCTTCATCAGGGTTGCTTGAAATTAAATATTTTATGGTAAAGTCTTCAATATCCGTGGTATAGTTGTCAGTAATATTAAGCTCAACATCCACGGAACGTTTGCCCCCTTCTTCACTGTTGGGGCTGAAAGAGAGCATGGGTGGAGTATTGTCCAGGAAGAAAGCCGAAGAAGTATTTCCTCCCGTATTGCCAAAACTATCGCTGCTTTTTACATGGAGGTACCAAGTGCCGTTTTGTCCAGCCGGGGTGCTAACTGTCGAGGAATAGGTTTTTGACCCGCCATTGTAAAGTAAAACCCAGCCCGCATCGTCCATGCCAGGAAAGGCGACGGACTGCGTCCACTGGTAATATGAAGGTCCCAGCATCCCGTCGGATTCCTCGAGTTGAACCGTTACCTGCCTTTGCCTTGCAGGCTCCTCGTTGCCAGTTGGTGAAAAAGATATTGTCGGCGGTGTTTTATCCACCTTGAAAACGGCCGAATCTTGTGAACTAACATTTCCCGCAATATCATAAGCCCTTACAGACAAAACATATTCTCCTTCATCAGCATCCTCCGGTGTAGTTGTACTATCCCCGTTGTTAATAGTATGCCAGCCGTATTCCCTTTCAATTGTAATGTTCTTCCACTGGCATTCCAGCTTGTCCAGCCCGGAGTGTGCATCCGATGCAGTAACTGTAATAGTATGGCTTCCTCCCGCACTACCCGTGTCAGGAGAGAAGTTTATCACCGGTCCCGTGTTGTCCAGGTAAACCCCTGTTGATGTCCCAACCGTGCTATTTCCTACCTTATCAAGGGCCCTTATATGCAAGTAATATATCCCGGTAGCATCGGCCGGTACGGGAATATTTGCCCCGCTCATTGCTTCCGGTGCCCCGCTCCAATTATCAGGAGGGGTGGTACCGGTGCTCCACTGGTACTGGATTTTATCAATCCCGCTTATGTTATCTGAAACCGTAACACTTATTGGATGCGTCTTTTTATATTCATTAATATCGCTTCCGTGGTTCCAGCTAACTATTGCAGGACCTTGGGTGTCTATTCTTATATTCTTTTTGCTGCCAAAGGTACTGCCCTTTGAAAGGTCCCGATCTGTCGCATGGCCTGCAGCGTCTTGTACGTCTCCGCCTGCAATTTCCAATACATCAAGCTTTATTGTATTATCCCCGGCCTGTATCGTATATTCAAAGGTAAGGGTATCTGTGCCGGATCCGCTTTTATACACGGCATCTCTTCCTGTATTCAATTTAAGTACCGGTGCCTGGTGAACTGTCACATTTTCACTAAATTTCAACTGTATACTGATGACATCCCCTGCCTTGTAGAAGCCATCACCATTGCTGCTGGTGCACTCGGTAACGGTGGGGGTTTTCGTGTCAATATAAATGTTCTTGTTTTGTATTTTCCCGCTCCTTGATTCAGTAAAACTATTTCCCGCATGATCTTTAACATATCCTGATTGTATCCATCGTGTGATAGTTAGCGGCGAGCTGGTATCATGGCCTGGCTGGACCGTGTACCTGAAGGTGAGGGTATTAGTGCCTGAACCACTGGAGTAAACAGCAGTCCCGCCATTGCTAAGCCCAATATTGGCCCCGCTATTACAAACAACGGGCTCCGTAAACTTCAGTATAATGTCCATGACAGTGCCTTCCTTGTATGTCCCGCTTGAAAGGTTGGTCTGTAACCCGTTATCGCCCGAAAGCAGCCTGGGGGCAACCACGTCTGTCACGATAAGCTCCAGGTCATCGAAGTATGCATCACAATCACTGCCGTCATAACGTGTACCTCCAAGCTCCACACGAAGATACCTGGTCCCGCTGGGAATCGAATAAGGTCCTCCCCCCTTCTGTTTCCAGTCATTGCCTATATCTTCCGGTTCGCTGGAATATAGCTCTCTGATAGCGGTTCCGTCACTTCTCAATGCTGTTAATGCCATCCATGCTTCGTCACCATCCCCAAAAAACCAGTCATAAGTTCTCAACCAGCCATAAAATTCTACCCTTAGCTCACCATTGTCAATTCTTGCAGCCTGGTCTCCAATATATATGTACTGGTATAAAAGTCCCCCACTTGCTTCTCCAGGGCAAAAACTACTATAGCCGCTTCGCCTGTAGTTTAAATCTTCACCATTAAGGTAGACCCCGTCCTGCCAATCCCCGCTGTAGATATACCAGTCATAGATCATATATTTATCATTCCTAGAATCATACCATACATATTCCGCACCTGGATTTTTAATAACGTTTTGATTGAACCTGCCATCGAAATTGACTGTTGCATCTGCCGGAGGTGAATATGCAGCAACCTCCTGCGGCCATTGCACAAGTGATAGGATTAGTATGCTGCACAATATCCCGCACAGCACCCAGCGCAGCTTTTTACTTAGCTTCATTACGCCAACCCCCCAATAATCCTTTCTAATCTTGCTAATTAAAAATACATGTGAATATTTTCTTTAAGAGATTTTCTAAATTATCTAAATTTAACCATTAAAATTTACATAAGAATCCAATTTTATAATAACACTAAAACCGGAAGTGAAGCTATAGTTTACGCATGAAATAATCATTTTTTTGAACAAATGGCATATTTACGGTACAAAAGCTTGTTTATTGAAATTAAAAGAAATTAATATTAATGTGATAATTTATGATATTAACTGGGGATTATATGCAGGGTTTTATGCAGGGTTTAATATGAATACTATAAATATGAATACTAACATTAACATGTCTAGCCTAAATCCAGCATTTCCTTGATGAATAATGCATTTTTCCGGCTAACCGGTATATATTCCTTGTGTCCTGCAATTTTAAGAAAATAAGAGTTCCTGAATATAACTGAAATTCTCTCCACCTTGTTCAAATTGACAAGGTAACTTCTGTAGCAGCGGAAAAAATCCAGCCTGGCCAGTTTTTCCTCCCAGTAATTCAAGGAATGCCTTGTTCTATATTCTTTTTGTTTCGTTACCACCATGACATTTCGATTTTGGAAATAAAGGAATAAAACATCCGATGGATTTAGAAGAATAATATCCTCCCCATCCAAGGCAGGAATCTTTCTTATATTGTTCGTAATCATTAAACTGGATTTTTCTCCTGTGATATCTTCTTCTTTTTCCCGTTCCCGGCAGGCGGAAAAAAATTGATTGCCCTTTTTATTGTTTTATCGATTCTTGACTTCGTTACCGGTTTTAGTATGTAATCCATGGCATTAATCTCAAAGGCTCGAATGGCATAATCATCATAAGCGGTTACAAATACGATTTCTGTCGACGGTGCAATGTTCTTGATTTTTTCCGCTGTCATGAAACCATTACTCCCAGGTATAGAAATGTCCAGGAATACCAGGTCGGGCTTAATTTTGCTTATTTTCTGCAGTACTTTTTCCGAATCAGCAAAAGCTTTCAGTACTTCCAGTTCTTCATACTGTTCCACAATACATTTAAGCTGTTCCAGCGCCACTTGTTCATCACCAATGAGCATGGTCTTAATAATTAACCTTTTCGCATTTACTTCCCTATTAATCCCATTAGCAACCATGGCATTGTGCACAGCATCATGCATGGGATTACCACTCCCTCCCTACTCCATGTTTGCCAAAAGGCAGTGCATGAAAAACCATTTCTATTTTACAGGTACTGATACATAAGGATTTCCCTTGATTAAAAATCTCCAAGGGAAATCCCTGGCTTCTTCCGCGTAGTCAATGTTAATCCTTTTGCTTCTTGCTATTTGAGAATCTTCCACCTTTTCCCCGTATGCCAGGTAAAAATCATTACTCCACAAGGGTTTCCCGTTTTGCTCCCTTGTAATGCCAAACGCCTTGCAAAGCTTCCCGGGCCCGTTTGTAAGGTTTATTCTGCGTGGTACGGCAAGATCGTGTGCTGTTTTCCCATACCGCAAAAGGGCCATGTAATCTTCCCCTTCAACGGGTTCTATTCCCCTGATCAAAACGGCGCAAGGCTCACCGTATTCTTCCGTAACCACGTTTAAACAATAATACATCCCGTAAATGAAATAAACGTATGCATGACCGGGAGGTCCAAACATAACCTCCGTCCGCGGTGTCCTCCTGTAGTTGTAACTGTGGGCACCTTTATCTATTGGGCCCTTGTATGCTTCCGTTTCGACAATCTTCCCAATTAACCGGTGCCCGCCAATTACCCTGACGAGGTATTTCCCCAGCAAACCGGGGGCCACTTCCAGTGTATCCCGGTTGTAAAACTCGCAGGGTAATATTTCCATGCTGTTCTTCTCATGTATATCTTCCTTCATATATGTACATTTCTCCATGTAAACCATGTATATCATATATATTAAATATATGCAGTATTTACCTGTCATGTAGCTATCTCATACATGGCCTGGGTGCATATCCGGGCATGCCTCATCAATTCCTCTATAGAGACATGCTCATCCGGCTGGTGTGCTCCGGTTCCTGCACCTCCGAAAGCAACACCATTGTTTTTCAGGGTTCTTGCATACGTGCCTCCGCCGATGGAAAGAAGCCCTGCTTTTTTGCCCGTTATTTTTTCGTACGCGCTTCCAAGCTTCACAATGAGCGGGTGATTTTCCGGCATGTAAAGGGGTGGCAAGTGCTCAATTATTTCAACGCCGACATCTTCCTTATCGGCCTTTTCCCTTAATATATCAACTATGCTCCCGTAATTGCAGGTGACAGGATATCGTATGTCAAGAGCCGCCCTTTTTTCCCCCTGGTTACATCTTATTTTACCTAGGTTCAGCGTAAGGGCACCCGATTCTTCATCTTTAAAATTAATCCCCAGGGACTGCCCCGTGGTATCAAGGCCTATTTTATTCCTATAAATAAATCCTGGCAAACCATCCAGGCAAACAACCTTGCCAAGAAAATCCAGGAGCCTGTAAATTGCATTAATACCGTTTTCAGGGCTTGCAGCATGTGCCGACCTGCCCCTTGCACGTATGCACATATCTCCACCTTCTACTGTCAAGACCTCGATGCCGTTTCCACCTGCTTTTCCAGCAAGTCCCTGCAAGTGAAGGATTTCATCCGGCTGCAACTGCCCAGCTTGGATACATGCACTACTCCAGGCTGGTACCATATTTACCGCGTCTCCGCCAATAATCTCCATGAACGGTGCCAAGGGTTCCCCCTTGTTTTTATGCCTGCCCTTGCACCCGTTGTTAAAATCTTTCCTGCCTTGTCCTTGCTCTCCCTTTGCATTTTCATTCCCGGTAAAACCCTTTTCTACCAGGGCCAGCTGCAGTATCCCCTTCTCCCTGTTTATCACCGGGTAGCGGGCATCGGGGGAAAACCCCAACCGTGGTACGGGTTCCCTGGTAAAATAATATTTCATGTCCTGCATCCCGTTCTCCTCGTTGGTACCAAGTATAACCCT
>JAAZDH010000012.1 GCA_012512865.1 Clostridiaceae bacterium
GACTATGGCAAATGGGGATTTATCGATAAATCCGGTCAAGTGGTCATTGACTATAAATATGACAAGGCAAGAGGATTTTACGAAGGCCTGTGCCCGGTAAGGATCGGTGATGAAAATAACGGGGAATGGCTGTTCATAGACAAAAACGGCAATGAGGTAATTTCCGGGGGTTACAAGGATGCCTCAATCTTCGTGGATGGACTTGCACCCGTTAAATTCGGAGAGGACAAGGATGAAAAATACGGTTATATAGACCGTGAAGGGAATATAGCCATAGAGCCGGTGTTTGACATCGCATCGATTTTCAGCGAAGGATTTGCACTGTATGCGGAAGCGGGCAGCAGGGTTAAGACAGGATTGATCGACAGGGAAGGAAATGTTATCGTCGAAGCCCAGTATGCCTTTTGCTCGTCCTTCAGCGAGGGCTTAAGCGCAGTAAAGGTAAGTTTTGATGAAAACAAGGCGGATTGGGGATTTATAAACAGCAGCGGCGAATTCGTGATAGAACCGCAATACGCCGACGCCGGTGTATTCAGGGAAGGCCTTGCCCCTGTCCAGGTTGGCAATATTGCAAACGGTAAATGGGGCTTTATAAACAAAAACGGGGAGATGGTGATTGAAGCAAAATTTGATGCTGCTTCAAGCTTCAGCGAAGGGCTTGCGGCCGTCCGCATTGGGGACGAGAATACCGGAACGTGGGGTTATATAGATAAAACCGGGAACTTTGTCATCGAGCCGGCGTTTGCTGCAGCGTATGATTTCGGGGAAGGGCTGGCACCGGCAGCAATAAAGAAGTAAGTACGGAGGTTTTTACAAAACAGGTTTGGGGGGAATTGGGATGAACGTGCTTATCATGACGGATCTTGAGGGCATCAGCGGAATTGATAAAATCGAGATGGTCCTGGAAATAGGCAGTCCGGGGCATAAATTTGCACTTGAAAGGCTCATGCTGGATGTTAATGCAGCCGTCGCAGGGGCATTTGAAGGAGGTGCAGCCAACGTCTATGTTGTGGACGGGCACAACGGCGCAAATAACTTTATAAAAGAAATGCTTGATTCCCGTGCCATCCAACTGGATCACGAAAGCTGGCAAGAAATGATAAGAAGCGGCAAGATTGGCGCATACATGGAAGTTGGTGCCCATGCCATGGCAGGCACCATAAACGGCTTCCTGGACCACACCCAGAGCTCGCAAAGGTGGTATAACTACATAGTAAACGGGCGCAGGAGCGGTGAAATCGCCCAGGGCGCAATTTTCACCGGCGCTTTTGACGTTCCCTTTGTCATGGTTAGCGGGGATGAGGCTGCTTGCGTGGAAGCAAAAGGTTTTCTTGGGAACATAGAGTGCGCGGTGGTCAAGTATGGCATAGGAAGAAACAGGGCCAGGCTGGTGGACCTGGATGAAGCGCTTGAGAGGATTAAAACGGCAGCCCGGGATAGTTTAAAATTAACCGGGAAAATAAAGCCATATAAACCCTTGATGCCCTTGGAAATAAGGCTTGAGCTTTATCGTACCGACATGTGCGATGACCTCGTCAAAAGGTGTGAAAACGTGGAGCGCATTGATGCACGCACCGTAAGAAAAATTGTGCATCGCATAAATAGCTACGGTGATATCTTGTTTTAACGGTCCATTGTTGGGGTATAAATATGCAGTGTTGCATGAGATTAGGTTTGGATATAGGTTTTGCTGTTATTTAGCTTTAAAGCTTTAAGCTTTTCGGGTTTTAAGGATACAACCTGTTAACCGTTGAAGGGGAGAGCATATATGATAAACGGGACAATAGAGAGAAATATGGTAAAGCAAAAAATAACAGGGCAAAATATAATAACGCGAGGTATAACAAAGCAAAACACGGTAAAACAAAATGTAATAAAGCAAGGCGTGATAAAGATAAAGCAAAGCATAAAGAAGAAAAACGTAATAAGGCGAAAGGAGCAAATCCGCAGCATTGGTGCAGGTGACGGAGAAATCTTGTTTACGGAGGACATGAAAGAAGATTACACGATACTGGCACCCGGTATGCTTCCTATATACTTTACACTTTTGAAAATCATATTCGGAAGCTATGGTTACAACATAGAAATCTTAGATAACCATGGTCCCCGCGTAATAGAGCAGGGGCTGAAATACATGCATGACGATACCTGCTACCCGGTCATGCTGGTGACAGGGCAAATGATAGATGCCCTGGATAGCGGAAAATATGACATTGATAAGACAGCCCTGATGGTTACCCGGACCGGAAGGGGTTGCCGGGTGTCCAACTTTATATGCCTGTTGCGCAAAGCCTTAAAGAAGGCAGGCTACGGGCATGTCCCCGTGACGTCCCTGGACTTTGCCGGGTTTGAAAAAGAAAGCAGCATCAAGATGTCCTTGCCCATGATAAGAAAAGCATTGATTAGTATTATTTACAGTGATACTCTCATGCTCCTCGATAACCAGGTAAAACCGTATGAAATCGTGAAGGGGCAAAGCGAGAAAACGGTGGAATTCTGGACCGATGAAATCTCAGAACAATTCAAGCAGGACAAGGGATACTCTTTAAGGGAGTTTGAAAGAAACTTGAAAGATATCGTGGATTCCTTTTCATTAATACCGGTTTCAAACACCGGGGAAAAAATCAAAGTTGGAATAGCCGGAGATATATATGTAAGATATTCAAGCTTGGGTAATAACAATTTAATCTCCTTTCTGCACGAGGAAAACTGTGAAGTCATGGTTCCCGGCCTTCTTGGTTTCATATTATTTATACTGGACAATACCCCGGGAAATGTGCTCCTGCACGGGGGAAGCATGATAAAACGCGTAACTGCATCCATGCTAATGAAATATTTCCTGAGGTTCGAGAAAAAAATGATAGATATTGTATCAAGCAATCCTAGATTTGTAGCCCCTATACCATTTAAAAAAATATTATCCCTCATTGATGGTATTATCAGCCCCGGCTGCCAGGTGGAGATGAGGTGGATGCTTGCAGCCGAAATAGCCGGGCTTATCGAAAAAGGCTATGAAAACATCATCTGCGTTCAACCCTTTGGATGCCTGCCAAGCCACATGGCTGACAAAGGAATGATAAGTAGAATAAAAAGCATATACAAGAACGCCAACATAGTACCAATTGATTACAAGCCGGGTGTAACCGAGGGAAACCAGGAGAACGGGGTAAAGCAAATGCTCTCGGTAGCAAAAAGCCGGGAAAAAAGCAAAACCGGGATGTAGTGAGAGGATACGGGGCAGTTTTGCCCAGGTTGAACGGGAACTGCCCCGTATCCTCTATGTTATGCCCATTTTAGCGATTATCTTAAGCTGTCAAGGAACCCCAACAGATCCTCCTCGTCACGGAAAACTTCCTTTTGCACGGTGATAAAATAATTGTAAACTACTCCGTCCACTTCGTACATTGTATCAATTATCCATACGATTTTATCCTCAATCAAGTAATATAAGTGCCCGGATTTGCTGAAGAACGGTTTTGCCTCCATTTCCGTGTGCCTCATCTTGCCGATCAGCAGGTCTGCCAAGCTTGATTCATCGACTACATTCTTTACTCTCTCGTAGCGAATGCTGAATAACGTATCCCTGCCCCTTGCAAACCCGCACCAGTATGATGTATCCCGTGAATAAGGCCTTCCTGTAACCTGTATCCTTGCATGTTCAAATTGTTTGAGAAAACCAGCATCCAAGGTAAACGGGAACCGGACGTATGAATTAACTTTTGTGATGTCAACACTATTGTACGTTATATAATAAGTGTCGTTGCGGCTGTCCTTGTAGAATTCTGTATCCTTATCCACCTTAATTTTGAATTCGGATTTACCTGCCTTTATATTTTCCAGGTATTCACCGGCAAAAGCAAGGACCTTCCCATCTTCAATGCCCCTAAAGTATTCATCCGGCCGTATTTCATCCTGTTCAACCTGCTCTATTGCAACATTTTCTGCTATTCTGACCAGTTCATCCTTCTGCAGGCAGGAAGATTCCACCCTCAGTATTGGAAGTTTTGCGCCATCTCCAAGGTACATGTTAATGCTTCTTAATACCTTGTACTCGCCATTCTCCTGTGAATCCCTGCCAGGCTGCTCAAGGTACAAGGCCTGGCACCCGTTAATATCCGCCGCTTCGATTACGTCACCCGGGACGTACTCTTGGGATTGAACACCCTCTTGGGATTGACCCTGGGCTAAATCTATCCATCCCGCATATGCCAATTCACCGGGTAAACTTGCGCCATTCACTGCCACTTTGTTACGGGTCAAGGCAATGATTAAGAATTCGCCGTCCTCTTGCTCATATTTCATTCCAACGTTGCCTATAATTCTTGAAGCCGGGTTCATGTAATGCACGGCGGTTTCCGCCAAGTCAAACCCCCGGGGGATGTAGCCCGGTACCGGGCAAATACCTGAAGCACTCTTAAGCTCATCAATAGAATTGTATATTACCCTGTTATTTAATATGCTTTCGCTTCCGGCCCTTGTGTACTTGCGGGCAAAATCATTTTCAAATGTCTTGTAGCCCTCAAATCCGTATGAAATAAAATTCCCTGCAACACCCTTGGCAATATTGATCCTGAAGGTTTTCCCGTCAACGTCGTACTTCAAGCGTGATATCTCCGCCGTATCCATGCCGGCTATATACGAGTTAACCTCGTCCTCGTACTCCTCGTATATGCCTTTTACATATTCTTCGTCATCATACAACCACGTGTCCTGTGTGCCCGAAATACCAAACAATGCCCTGTCAACAAAGAGCAAGTTGACAAGTTCCTTGTAGGTTTTATATATGCCCTTTGCATTAGCCATGGTGAATATGGATATTGCAATAACTGCGGCGACCAGGATAACCCGTTTTACCGTAATTCTCCTCGTAAACGGTGTGGTTTCAGCCTTTGACACCGGGTAACGGTTCCCGTCCAGCCCATTATTGATCCTGGCAGAAACTTTTGCTGAAACAGGTGGAATTTCGCGGGGAATTGCAGCTTCGGGATGGTAGTTGTTCCTGATGACATTAAACATCATCCTGCACTTTTTGCACTTATTTATGTGGCTGGTTAAAAGCATTTTTTCTTTTCCATCCAGATCATCTTCAAGATACCGTATGGAATATTCCTCTATTAAATTACAAAACATAATTATCCGCCTCCATTTAATACTCTTACAAATTACTCCGGTTACTCCTTGTTTTTGTATTCTTGCAAGCATTGCTTCACAAGCTTTCTTGTCCTTGAGTAGTTCATCCTGGCTGTTTCTGGCCTGATACCAAGCTTTTCGGCTATTTCTTTAAAAGGCATCCCGTGAAGCAACCTGTATTTGAAAATTTTCCTGTTCCTGGCCCCGACTTTTTCAAGGTTTAAATCCAGCAATTCAAGAATCTCTTTTACCTCCATGTAATCTTCGGGACTTTCGTATATATATATAGATGCCTGTGCCGGGTGCCCTGTGCCATTCAAGCCTGGCATCTCCCCGTGATAATTGCCGGGATGGTTACCATCAACAAGAACAAGGCGGTCTTTTGTTCTTAGAAAATTAAGGCAAGTGTTAACACTTATTTTGTATATCCACGTGGATAAAGAACTGGCGCCCGCAAAATTTTCCAGGTTGTCGAAAATCTTGATAAAAACCTCCTGGCAAAGGTCAAGGGCATCCTGTTCATTCCGGGTAAACCTGTAGCATGTTTTATATACCCTGGTTTCGTATTTTTCCACCAGCTCTGAAAAGTACCGTGTTTCGCCTTTTAACACCTTTTTTATTACAGTTGAATCATCGTCCATTTGCATAACCTCCCCGCGGAGAATAAATAGGTCTTGTATCTATCTTACGTCTTGCACAATTTTGCAGGCGTTGCACCCGTGCACAGCATACCCATACCCTTATGCTTTCATATATTTAGACACTTGTAAAGTGATGAATGTAACAAGAAAGGGATAGTTTTTGCGGTAATTTTTTAGCCGTCCCGCTTTTACCGCCCAGTCATTGCCACCTGGCATCAATCCTGTTCTCTTCCATAACTCTCATAACTTCAAGGGCTTTTCATTTCTTCAACCCCCAGCTGCCAAAGGGAGTTATTTTATAGCACGTCATTTTATCGTGTTAATTATAACACTTGGCAGCACTTGTTACAAGAAAAGCGGCATAGCAACTTAATATACCACAAATATGACATTTTATATCAACAATTTGTTGCAATTATTTGATATTTATATTGACATTTTGTTAACCTTTGTATAAAATTACATGTTAGAGGTCCAGGCAAACTGTGGTATATTATATGATTATTGGGTATATAAAATCTACATAAATACTTGTATTAAATACACTATGTATACGGCATCAGGTTTGGCTGCAGAAGCCATTGCCTGAAAGAAAACAAGGCTTGTGTTTTCGTAGGGAAATGATGCTTTATGCGTAGTGTTGATTCTAATGCGGAAGCTAATGCAGGAACTAATGTGGGGTATATGTTATTATTTCCCAATAAAGCAAGCAAAATTTACAGTTAAAAGTGTTTTTCCCGGGCAATAAACCGGGTATATATAATACATTATGAAAATAAGCGCAGCTATAAAATGCCGGAATTAAGCATATTATGGAAATTGAGCATGGATTTGCAGGTTGACAAAAGTAGTATAGAAGGTAAGAATTATATATGATACTGTAAAAAAATTGGAATCACTTAGGTTGGAAGTTTGACTAAAGGTGCCTGGCTAAAATGGCATGAAGATAAACAAGAACCTGATGGAAAGCTCCGGTGTTTCGGCCCGGGCCGTACAGAAGGGGATATAACGGGGGTCACAGTATACAGCAAGGGAGGCGTTTTGCAACACGCGGCTCCAAGGGGGAAGTCATGCCATTTTTTAGAAAATCGTGGGAAGAACATGCACCATGTATGATACATGCATAACAAGCAAGGGAGGAAGGTACCGGAAACGTTCCCGGGTTATCTGTATAAAATTTCATAAAAGTACGGATAGAGAGGGTATAAAAGCGTTCCCAGTTTCTTAAATACATGGATTTTGAAAAACATGGAAAAAATACGCAAAATGCAGAAAACAGCAATCAACAAAATGCGCAAAATGGGCTAAAAACAGCAGGAAAAAGCCAAAAGATAAAAATCTGCATTAGCTGGGTATTGGTTGTGCTTTACCTGGCCATGATATTTTACTTCTCGGGGCAGGATGGGACAAGCTCCCACAAGGTTTCGTTCAAGCTCCTGCACTACATGAAGCTGCTTGCAATCCTTTTGCCTGGTTGGCTGCAGGATTTCCTTGCAAGTATTTACTACAGCTCTGAGCTCTTGCTAAGGAAAGCCGCCCATTTTACAGAGTACTTCGTACTTTCGCTGCTTTTTTACAGGGCCATGGCAGTAAGCGGGGTAAGGCCAAGAAAAAGCTTGGCAGTAACTCTTGTTTTCTGCTTTTTATATGCAGTATCGGACGAGATTCATCAATATTTTGTGCCGGGAAGGGCTTTTGCCGTCACGGACATATTGATAGATACCCTGGGCGCAGCGCTGGGCGTTGCTATTATATACATTAGAAAAATTGCCTTGGCTGGCAAAAAGAAAAAAATAGGGCAGGAAAATACATAAACGCACAATATACTCAATATGTATATACTTAAAATTTACATGCTTCAGCCTGCATCAAGCTGCAATTTATAATAATTATTTAAATCTTATATTGACGGGGTAAAAATCAAGGGAAATGACAGGCAATATGAAATATTATTGTATAATAACAAGTAAATATTTTACTTTATTCCGTTCTTATAAGGGAGAGGAACTATGCGTCGTATTATAAAGGGACTAAGTGTTGGAGTTATAGATATATTATTAATAAATTTTTCAATCATGCTGGCTTTTTTGCTGAAATATGACGGCGATATACAGTACATTGCATCATTATATGCAAAAGACATGTGGTACATATCCCTTCTTACCACCGCTGCAATACTTGTGTGCTTTGCAATATTCAGGCTCTACAGGAGCCTTTGGGTATATGCCGGCATGTACGAAGCAATGATGTTGGGGGGCGCCCTTGTTACGGGGAATGCCATTGTAATTTTATCCGTTTCCTTATTGTCGATACCAGCCCCGGTATCCGTTTTTGTCATGGCATTCTTCATAGAGTCCCTGCTTATTATTTCTGCAAGGTTCATGTACAGGCTCTTGAGAAGGTTAAAGCACAACAGGTTGGACAAGAATTTGCTAAAAAGGCTGATGATTATCGGCGGAGGGGATTCCGGGTCAATCATAGTAAAAGAGCTGCAGCAAAATGAGAATTCGAACTGCAAGGCAGTTGCCATAATTGACGACAATAAGGCAAAAAGGGGAATGAAGCTCCACGGGGTGCCCATACTGGGAGACAGGCATGATATAGTAAGGGTGGCCAAGGAGAAAAAGATTGACGAGATAATAATAGCCATACCCTCGGCACCGAGGGATGTAATCAACGAAATATTCGGCGAATGCGTGAAAACGGACTGCAAAATAAGGATTCTTCCTTCAATATCCCATTTAATCGATGGAAGGATAAGCCTTAACATGGTAAGGGACGTGCAGTTTGAAGACCTCCTGGGAAGGGATGTCGTAAAAACTGACTTGAATGGAATTGCAGACTACCTGAGGGATAAAGTTGTCCTGGTAACCGGCGGAGGCGGCTCGATAGGCTCCGAACTTTGCCGCCAGGTGGCGGAATTCAACCCACGGACACTTATAATCCTGGATTTTTATGAAAACAATGCTTACGAGCTGCAAAACGAACTCAAAATTAATTTCCCGTCGCTGGACTTAAAAACGGTCATAGCCAACATAAGGGAAAAGCAGAGGATGGACGAAATATTCAGGAAGTACAAGCCTGACGTGGTATTCCATGCGGCGGCCCACAAGCATGTACCCCTCATGGAGGAAAATCCCCAGGAAGCCATCAAGAACAATGTATTCGGCACCTTGAATGTTGTGGAGGCTGCCGACAGGTATGGAGCTTCCAGGTTCATACTGATTTCCTCGGACAAGGCCGTTAATCCCACGAATGTCATGGGCGCCACCAAGAGGATTGCCGAAATGATTGTCCAGTCAATGAACAGGCGGAGCAGGACAATATTTGCTGCCGTCAGGTTCGGTAACGTGCTGGGAAGCAGTGGAAGTGTCATACCCCTGTTTAAGAAACAGATAGAAATGGGCGGACCTGTTACGGTTACAGACCCCGAAATCACAAGGTATTTCATGACCATACCGGAAGCTGTCCAGCTTGTCATCCAGGCAGGTGGGATGGCAGGGGGCGGAGAGATATTCGTCCTTGATATGGGCAAACCGGTGAAGATCGTAGACCTGGCGAGGGACCTCATCAGGCTGTCAGGCTTGGAGCCGGATATCGACATCAAGATAAAGTTTACAGGCTTAAGAC
>JAAZDH010000112.1 GCA_012512865.1 Clostridiaceae bacterium
CAACCAACGCCGGCTTTAAAACTCATACTTTAAAACCTCCTTCAAATTTTATATCTAAAAATAATTTAATAGTATGTTTTAACAATGAAAAATCAATTTATTTATTTTTATAAAAATTATACCAAATAGGTTGATTCTTTAATTGCGCCTCTGTCAAGGAACTTTCTCAATATAACTTCCCTGCTTACCTTGTAGATATCAGCCAGGTTGGTGACAAAAGATTCATCAGCTTGTTCTTCTTTTTTAAATATAAATAACTCAAAATCGTCGGAAGGGATTTACTCCATTACAAAGTTCATATAGATTCTCCTGCTTAACTTCTGCATTTCTTATCTGCCTTACAAGGGAAAAAGGTAATCTTTTAAGCTCTGATTCCGGGAGGGTCCTGAAAGATTTCTTAGTGTCTTCCTCTTTTGGAGGATGTGGAAAGAAAAACACAGCGATTAGTCTTTTATATACATTATAAGCCAGTTTCTCAAGCTGTGCATATGAAGGGTAATCTAGGCCTTTCTCCCATGCTTCTATCACTTCAGGGCTTTTCTTAATTCTCATAGTAACTTCATCTATTGTCAGGTTTGCTGATTCTCTTGCCCACCTTAAAACATCTGGATTTACTGGAGCCTTCACCAATTTAATCACTCCAATCGAAACACCGTTTATGTTTATTATATCATTCATAAAACTTTAAACTATATTTTTAGAATAATAACCTTTTGCTATCTTGTATTCCATTTCTTAGTAGCGCTAACATAGAAATTATACCAAACATACGTTCTATTATCAATAGATCCTGGGAATTAGGGAATTATGATATGGTAATGCTATATCTAACTATTAAATATATTCTTGGCTAAGTTAAACAATATATGCATGATGTGACATGAGCCATGCACCTCTCACAGCCTGTAACTTAATATAAAAAATGAGAGAATTACTAGAAGGAATCATCAATAAATGCAGGATATGTTAATATAATCCGCTCTACTTTTGCATCCGGATCTATTTCTCCTTGATTTACTATGCCGTCTTCAATATTAAAGTCGAAGATCATAGCTTGACCGTCTTCAACTTTGAAAACCCCCAGAAGCTTGCCGCCATGAATACTTTCCGGCTCGACATATTTAGCCCGGTAAGTTTCCAGGACATCTTTGGCACTGTACCCCACTTTGCAGCCCAGGTTTGTAATGCCTTCCGGGGATGTTGCGGTAACCTGGAAGACCTTGTTGGAGTGTTTTCCAATACAAATTTCGAACCCGCTTTCATATTTCCATATAACAAAAGGTTCAGGAAAGTGCCCGGCTTCTTCGTAGAAAGTCTCCTGGTAGCCGGTGCCTAATATTTCTACAACCTGCTCCCTATCTGCATATAATTGAATGCCGGCTATGCTTGGCTGATTCTTTTCATCCAGGTCATTACCAGGAATTTCTTCGCTTTGCGCTCCATTTGCATCTTTTTCTTCCTGTGTGCCATTCACAGCTCGGCCCTTGGCATTTCCATCCCTATCCCAAGGAAAGCCGGTAAAAGCTGCTATTAGAATTATTGCCAGGCCAATCACCAGGCTGGCTATTATAAACGAGAAAATTAAACTCTTTTTCATTTCAACTACCAAATCCAGTTCCGTAATAAAATCTTTATGGGATCGCATAATATGAACTAAATAGTGTTCATCGCGCCCTGGGGCGTATAAATTCCAAAAAGCATTTCATGTGATTTTTTCTACTACTCTATAGTCTGCTTTTTTTCATTCCTTATCCTCATATTTTTGTGCATTAATTCTATACCTTCAGTTAGTTTTTATTTTTTCATACAGGTCCACACCATGTATTTATATTAATATCAAGGCCTGAAAAAATCAAATAAATTGCCTTGGCAAAATATGTGTAAATTCAATTTGTTCATTAATTTCTCTTTTAATTTCTTTCGGATCTAGCGTAAGTTAATTTTGAAAATACAAAAAACAGAAAGATAAATATTCCGAAACACCTAATATACCTGCCTTTAAAAGGTGTTTATTTTTTAATAAAATGTATACATGAAATTTTATATTTCGTACCCACTCAGAGTGGCTGATGCTCACCGACTTATTAATCACGCATTTTTACAAAAAATACACCTGCATGTTTTCGATAGAATATTGAGACAATAAGACTAGTTATAACTCATTGCTCCACATTCTTTCCGCCGGTTCCTTTATCCGCATTATAGCCAACTATATCACCATAGTTGACACTCAACGTTTTACATATCTTGTCCAACACACTGAGCATAACTGGCTCGTCCCGGCGCAGCTTAGTCATCGTGTTAGGAGACACGCGGAGGCCTTTCGTAAGTCGGCCTTGCTCATTTTCTTATCAACGAGCAGTTTCCATAGCTTGTTATATGATGTAGCCATAATACGCATCCAGCCATAATACACAATAATCTAAAGTCAGATAATAACACAAAATATCCCGTTTATTTTACAGCTAAAATCAAAACGTAATTCTTAAACCCCTTGTAGCACAAAGCTCAAGGGGTAAAATTTTTTTATTTTTTTGTCATTTTTTTGTAGCATAATTTGGCAAAATATGATATAATA
>JAAZDH010000113.1 GCA_012512865.1 Clostridiaceae bacterium
ATATAATAATGCTATATTTCAATATTCGCGGCATTATTTGCAATGCGCATTGTACCTGGTTAATAATATGCATTATATGCATCGTACGTATCATATGCATAATATGCACTGCACCTACATCGCTTTTCCGGGTACCAGCATGTCCACTAATCCATAAACAAGCGCCCCTATTAACGCACCCCACCAGGTGACATTAAATCCTCTTACAAAAAACTGCGTTACATAAATAATTACTGCGGCAAGGATAAATCCTGTTATTCCCCTGCCGAAGGGGGTGGCATTTACACCAAGTAGCCTTAGCGCAATGTAGTCAAGGGCTGCCAGGACAACAGCACCCAGTAAAAGAGGCCATATGCCCGATATTGTAAAGCCTGGGGTAAGAGCTGCCGTAATTGCCAGTACGATAGCTCCCACGATTAACCTGACAATGAAATGGGTTATGTTGAAGGTCTCTGTTCCTGTATTTTCATATTGGTTATCCATTTAACCACGTCCTTTCTGTTTTAGCTTAATACTAGTATTTATAAATATACGGATATTTATTCATTTTCATTAAATGGTGATTAAATGGTGGTTAAACGGTACATATTGTTTGTTAGATGTTGCCGACGTTGCCGGGCAGTTTACATTGCCAGCGGCTTCTGGTAAAATTAATCTCACAGAGATAGAAATGCATGACAGGACAGCAAAGCAACAAGGCAACAAGGCAACGAGATAACGAGACAACGAGGTCAAGAACCAGGATTGGATGAGAACTTGGACTGTACCGGATAAAATGGGAAGGAGCTGGAACGGCAAAAATGGAGCTAAAATTGTATAATACTTTAACCAGAAAAAAGGAAGTTTTTCAACCGATTCACGATAACGAGGCCAGGATTTATTCATGCGGACCTACCGTGTATGATTATGCCCACATAGGAAATTTCAGGACATATATATTCATGGACATACTAAGAAGGGCCCTAATGTACGAAGGATACAAGCTAAAGCACGTTATGAATATAACCGACGTGGGGCATCTCGTATCTGATGCAGATGAAGGCGAGGACAAGATGCTGGTAACAGCCAGGGCACAGAAAAAATCACCCTGGGAGATTGCCGCATATTATACCAGCGAGTTTTTCAAGGATATAGAGGCGTTGAATATAAGCAAGCCCGAGATAATACCCAAGGCTACGGACCACATAAAAGAGATGATCGAGTTCGTGGAAGGGCTGGTTGAAAAGGGCTATGGATACAAGACAAGTGACGGCATATATTTTGATATATCGAAATTTACAGGATACGGCAAGCTTTCCGGGATAAACCTTGACGAGCAGATGGCAGGAGCAAGGGTGGAAGTAAACGATGAAAAGAGGCACCCCGCGGATTTTGCGCTGTGGAAAAAGGCCCCAAAGGAACATATAATGCAGTGGCCCAGCCCTTGGGGGATGGGTTACCCGGGCTGGCATATCGAGTGCTCGGCCATGGCAAGGAAATACCTGGGGGACCAGTTTGACATCCATACAGGTGGAGTAGATCACATCCCCATACACCACGAGAACGAGATAGCCCAAACTGAAGCATTGCTTGGCAAACCTGCCGTAAGGTACTGGCTTCACGGGGAGTTTCTCCTCGTGGATAACGGCAAGATGTCCAAGAGCCTGGGGAATACTTATAGAATAGCGGACCTGGAGGCAAAGGGCTTTGACCCTCTTGCGTTCAGGTATTTTTGCCTGAATGCCCATTACCGGAGCAAATTGAATTTTACGTGGGAATCAATGAGAGCGGCACAAGTGGCTTATGATAGGCTGCTTGGCGGGGCACTGGCACATAAACAGGCAAGTTATGTACCGGCACCAGGGGAAATGGACGGAAAATCGTGCAGGAGCAGTGATAAAGGCGGGGATAAAAACGGTAATTGCGGCTATAGCCCGGGTACGGGTGATATCCGTGAAATTGTGAATAATTTCAGGAACGAGTTCATAGAAGCAATTACCGATGATTTGAACATGCCCAAGGCAATTGGAATCGCATGGAACGTGGTAAGGTTCGAGAAAAAGTGCAGGGAGCTGTATGATTTGTTGGTGGATTTTGATAAAATCCTGGGGCTTGACATAGATAAAGCGGAGGAAAAGCTAAAGGAAAAGGAAAAAGAAAGAGAAGTAGAACTGGAAGAACTGGACAGTGAAACAAGGAATCTTATTGAAAAGAGGCAGCAGGCAAGGAAAGAAAAAAATTGGAAGCTTGCCGATGAAATAAGGGCAAGACTTAAGGAAAACGGCATATTGCTGGAGGACACCCCGCAGGGAGTACGGGTGATAGTGGCGAAAGGAAAAGATAAGGACGAGGGCAAGGACGGGGAAAGTATATATTTACAGTTTTTAAAGCGGAATATATGAGGAATGAATATATAAAGAAAATGAGTAAATAGAGAATGAGTATATAAGAAATATATTAATGTTAAGGAATGTATATGTATATAAGGGATATATAAGAGAATATAAAGGATGGATTAAAAGAGGCATATAAAAGCAACATATAAGGAATATATAAGAAAAAACAAGGATATTAAAAGAAGGGGAAGAGGATAGGGATAGAATATAAGGGCATGGATGATGCATTGAGCGATGCATTGAGCGAAATAATGGGCGGCGAGGAGAATATTTTCGGGAAAATACTTGATGAGGCAGGAATTGGCAGGATTGGCAAACGGGACATAAGAGAATACTCCCCACTTGTACTTGCATACCTGGGTGATGCCATATATGAGCTTTTTGTGCGGACCATGGTTATAGCTGGAGAGAATGCCCCGGTTAATAAACTGCACAAGCACTCGACGGGCTTTGTGAAGGCAAAAGCACAATCCAAGGCAATCCATGAAATCCTGGAGTTTCTAACCCGGGAGGAGCAGGAAATCGTAAGACGGGGAAGAAACGCAAAACCCGGCACAGTGCCTAAAAATGCCGGCATAATGGAATACAAGTATGCCACCGGGCTTGAGGCACTGCTTGGTTACCTTTACTTGAAAGGGGATTATACGCGGTTGATGCAGGTCTTGAGGATGTGTACAGGTGCCCACGCGTGAGGGTGTGCAAGGATTGAGCTACAGGGCTGGTATTATGTTAACCTTGCGGAAGGGCTCACGTGTGAGGGTGCATACGGATTGATTATGCACGAAAGCGGGGATTTTTTAGAATTGCGAAAGGATGAAAGGGGCAGGCATGAAGAAAAACCGGCATGAAAGTGAAAGCATAAAGCAGGATAAAAGGAAAAAGGGAAAAGGTAGAGACGAAGCCGCAGGCGGAAGAAGATACGGTTATAAAACGGAAACCATTGACAAGGCTGAAAGCGATGCCGGCGGCAGCGGTCTTAACATGCTTGAAGGTAGAAATCCTGTCATAGAAGCAATTAAGGCAGGAAGAAGCATAGATAAAATTTTAATAGCAAAGGGAGAACGGGAAGGTTCAATTGTTTACCTGGCAGCGCTTGCTGCAGAAAAGAAAATAGTCCTCCAGGAAGTAGACAGGGCAAAGCTTGACAGGATGTCCGTCACGGGTTCCCACCAGGGAGTTATTGCATTTGCTTCAGTAAAAGAATACGTGGAAGTGGATGATATATTGGACATTGCCGCTGAAAAGGGTGAAGACCCTTTTATTTTGATACTGGATGGCATAACGGATACCAATAACCTGGGGGCAATACTAAGAACGGCGGATGCATGTGGCGTACATGGAGTGATAATCCCGAAACGAAGGGCGATTGGGCTTAATGCCGCCGTTGCCAAGGCTTCGGCGGGGGCCGTGGAATATGTTCCCGTGGCCAGGGTGACAAATATAACCCGCACGATAGAATATTTGAAAAGCCGCAATATTTGGGTGGCAGGTACGGATTCTGCGGGAGACAAGCCCTTCCATGAAGCTGACTTAAAGGGGGCTATAGCAATTGTCATAGGCAGCGAGGGAGAAGGGATGCACAGGTTGGTAGTCGATGCATGTGATTTTATTATAAGAATACCAATGAAGGGGCATGTTAATTCTTTGAATTCTTCCGTGGCTACGGCGCTGGTTATGTACGAAGTATTAAGGCAGAGAAACGTAAGGGACCACGGGGATAAAGGCAAAGGATAAAGAAAGTTAAAGAAAAGGTTAAAGATGCCGGGCAAAGATAAAATCTAAAGATAAAAAGCGGGGATAGGAGATTTACAAAAAATTAAAGAGAGATTAAAAAAAGATTAAAGTGAAAAGATTAAAGATAGAGGATAACGGCCAAGGGGCAAGGACAAAGGGGTAAAGGCAACGAAAATGGAATACTTGCTGGTTGATGGATACAATATTATAAATGCATGGAAAGATGTTTTCAATCTTCGAACGGATCCTTTGGAAGAATGCCGGGAAAAGCTTCTGGCCATGTTGTCCAATTATGAAGGGTATAAAAAGGTAAAAATAATTGTTGTATTTGATGCCCACCTGGTTAGCGGCGGCAAGGAAAAAGTCGAGAATTATGACAACATTATCATCGTGTATACAGGCGAGAACCAGACGGCTGACAATTATATTGAAAGATTTGTATATAAATACAGCAATGAGAACATTATCAGGGTCGTTACCTCGGATTACCTGGAGCAGTCAATAGTTTTAAGAAACGGTGGTGCAAGGATGACACCCCGGGAACTCAGGAAAGAAATTGATGATGCCCGTAAAAACATGAGAAAAGATTCCCAGGCTAAGCAGCATAACACCAGGAATACCGTCATGTCAAATATAAAACCCGAGATAGTGGAAATCCTTGAAAAATTAAGAAGAGATTCCCTGGAAGCATAAGTTTACAATAATTTGTATATTATGTAAAATTGCTGGAAAGAAGCAACTTGACATAATCATGTCCATAAATTATAATATGTTTATCATCTATGGTTGTCATCAGCGAGTCAAAGGGCGACTTCCTGGTGGAACTTCAAGCCAATGAAGAATCAATTATTTTGGCAAGTAAAGGGAGGCATTATGTTAAGGTCCGATTTACAACACGAGGCAATTTCCATTTACAGTACAATGGATGACGAAAAAGTTGTTGCGGAAGCGCGTTCGGGAAATGACAAGGCCTTTGAATACTTAATCCACAAGTATAAAAATTTCGTCTGGACAAAAGCAAGAGCATACTTTCTCATTGGTGCCGACAAGGAAGATATCATCCAGGAAGGAATGATAGGGCTTTACAAGGCAATACGTGATTACAATGGGGACAAGCTGTCGTCATTCAAGTGTTTTGCCGAGCTTTGCATAACAAGGCAAATCATTACGGCGGTTAAAACTGCAACACGACAGAAGCACATACCTTTAAACTCATATATATCGTTAAATAAACCTATTTTCAATGATGAGCATGATAGGACCTTGATGGATGTTGTTTGCATTAATGAAGCAATATCAGACCCGGAGGAGATGATAATCAGTAGGGAAGAGCTCGAGGGGATAGAAGGAAAATTAAACGAAATACTGAGCAGGTTGGAATGGAAAGTATTATCACTATACCTCCAGGGAAAATCATATAATGAAATTGCGCGCGACTTGCGAAGACAGGTCAAGTCCATAGATAATGCGCTTCAAAGGGTAAAACGTAAGCTGGAGAAATATTTCGAAGAAGAAAGACTAAGGTGCAGCATATAAGGAAAATTGCCAGTAAATTATTGATGGAGCGGGCAATAAATTTCTAGACAAAAAACTCGACTTGTGGTATAAATATATATGGCAGCAAAATTATGATGAACTAAAATATAATAAATAAAGTATGATAAATTAAATATAAATATAATGAAATAAGAAATGTGCGGGTGTAATTCAATGGCAGAATGTCAGCTTCCCAAGCTGGTCGTGAGGGTTCGATTCCCTTCACCCGCTCCATTTGCCCTCATAGCTCAGTAGGCAGAGCGCATCCATGGTAAGGATGAGGTCACCAGTTCGAATCTGGTTGGGGGCTCCAAAAAGAAAAAAGACGTATCCAGGAGGATACGTCTTTTTTTGCAATCACCGATTCTATTAAGGAGTATTACCTTCTTGTTTACATGATGTTGTACTCTTAAATTAATCTCTGGATAAGCTCCTTCTTTTCCGGTGTTATTATTCTTTTCCTTGCCATAAAATATTCTCCCATGATTTTATATTCTAACATAGAAGGAGTTCATAGTTTACGCAAAATGTTTTACAACCTCGAAAGAACTAGGGTTTCCAACCTTAACTGAAAGGTACCTGTTAGTACATTAATTCCTGGCTGAACCGCCGTATACCGAACAGTGCGTACAGTGGTGTGAGAGGTCGGTAGGTGTATTAAACATCTTCCTCGTTTATTTTACAGCTAAAATCAAAACGTAATTCTTAAACCCCTTGTAGCACAAAGCTCAAGGGGTAAAATTTTTTTATTTTTTTGTCATTTTTTTGTAGCATAATTTGGCAAAATATGATATAATA
>JAAZDH010000114.1 GCA_012512865.1 Clostridiaceae bacterium
TAAAATCGGTGATATTAATACTGTTTATTCTGAATTTGGGCGGCATTTTAAATTCGGGATTTGACCAGATAATAAATTTATATAATCCAATGGTATACTCGGTGGGGGATGTAATTGATACTTATGTGTACAGGATTGGGCTAGTTGAAATGGAATATAGTTTTTCAACGGCGGTTGGGCTGTTTAAAAACCTGGTTGGATTTATACTTGTAATAACAAGTAATTTCATTGTAAGAAAGCTGAGCGGCGGAGAACAAGGTGTCTGGTAAGGTGGGGAGGAAACCATGGCAAAAATAAAAAAGACCACAGGTGAAATATTATTTGATGTTTTTAATTACGTGTTAATGTTGATACTATCATTTGCGTTTATTTATCCCTTCTGGGAAACGCTTGTAAATTCATTTTCGTCGCCTGTAGGCGCCCAAAGGCTGGGTTTAAAATTTTACCCGATTGGGTTTAACCTGGATTCCTATATTAATATTTTTAAATCAAAGTATATATTTATTGGCTATTACAATACTTTATACCGTACCATTATCGGTACAGTATTAAGTGTACTGGTTACTTATTGCGGCGCATACGTACTGTCGAAAAAAAATCTCCCGGGAAGGGTTGTGATTTTGTTCTTAATTACATTCACAATGTTCTTTAGCGGAGGTTTAATTCCTTCGTACTTGAACATGAGGAGACTTAATTTGATAAATACCAGGTGGGCCTTGATTTTACCGGGGCTTACAAGTGCATGGAATTTGATTATTGCAAGGAACTTCATAGATTCACTCCCGGATTCTCTCGAGGAAGCTGCCATTGTTGACGGGGCACACCCGTTAATAATTGTATTTAGGATCATGCTTCCAATATCAATGCCGATTATTGCGGTACTTGCTTTATGGAATGCTGTAGGCCATTGGAATTCCTGGTTTGATGCAAACATATATGTAAGGGATCCAAAGAAGGTGGTCCTGCAGCTGGTATTAAGGCGTGTATTAATTGATGATTCGCGGGACATGATTGGAGGTGATGTGTTAAAAGCATCAACAGCATCTACGACACCAGAGACAATCAAGGCTGCAACAATTATCGTTTCCATTGTTCCCATTATTTTATTTTACCCTTACTTGCAGAAATACTTTGTAAAAGGAGTAATGATTGGAGCAATTAAAGGATAAATTTGATGTTGATGGGGGTACTGCATGAAAAAAGGGTATACTGCATGTAAGAAAATAATTGCAGATGGGTAAAAATAATGGAAGATGGAAGGAGCAACAAAATTGAAAAAGCTTGATGTTGATGGTAAGAAAATTAAAATTAAAGGAGGTAATAGTAGTGAAAAGAAGTAAATTGTCTGTTTTTGTCATGGTAGTATGTCTTTTTGCAATTGTGCTTTCCAGCTGTGGTAAGGGTGAAAATCCTGCAGAGACTACAGGTCCCGAAGACTCGACGGGCGGTGAAAGCGCTTTTGCAAAACAACTGGAAATCTTGTGGCTTGGAGTAAATGAATTTGACCTGCCGCCTTCAGAGACAACCGGTGAAGGGGGTATCAGGACGAAAATCGAGCAGAAGTTCAATGTAAAGATAAAACCTGTTCCGGTTGACATATTCAATTCTGAGCAAACTAACCTGTTCTGGGCGGAAGGAAATACTGCCGACTATATTTTTGGATCACCCATTCCAAACCTGGTTGAACAGGAACTGGTACGCGAAATAACCGAAGAAATGATCAGGAAAAACATGCCGACATGGATGAGGAAAGTTGAATCACTGGTCGGTGCGGAAATGGTCAAGCAGCAATTGTATTACAAGGATAAAGTATATTA
>JAAZDH010000115.1 GCA_012512865.1 Clostridiaceae bacterium
CCGAGATACTGGAGGCCATATACACATCGTCGAAAACAGGGGAGCCGGTATATTTTAAGTAAGAAACTGCATGGGAAATGCACTTGAATAATTTGGATAAAAATGTTGCTTGCTTTGACTTGCTATGGTGTTTTAAATAAAATGTGAAGCTCGATGGAAAAAAGCAAAACATAACAAGAAAACAGGAAATAACAGAAAGAAAGCAGAGCAATAAAAAAAGATAATAATAGAGAATAATCACGGTGGATAAAAAACAGTGAAAAATTAAAGGAAGAAAAGGAAGAAAGGGTTGATAAATATGAAACTGGGGTTTTTAACAGTATGCCTTGGAAACATGCCCTTGGAAGAAAAGGCAAAGTGGGCTTCCGAGAATGGATTTGAAATGCTGGAAGTCGCATGTTGGCCGCAGGATAACGAAAGGGATTATTCGTCATGCGACATTGACGTGACAAATCTTAATGAAAAGGAAGCAGAAAGGATTAAAGCATACTTCAAGGAGTACAACTTGGAAATTTCATCCCTTGCATACTATGACAACAACCTTCACAACGACCCCGAAAAAAGAGCTTTCATAAACAACCACCTGAAGAAGTGTATTGATGCGGCGGTAATGCTTGAAACTCCAATGGTGGGAACTTTCGTGGGCAGGAATATCGATAAGAGCATCAAGGATAACTTTGACGAATATGAAAAAGTATTCGGGGAAATCGTGCGTTATGCAGAGGACAGGGGCATTAAAATAATAATCGAAAACTGCCCGATGGAAGGATGGCAGGTACCTGACCTTCCCGGCACCATATCCTTTACGCCGGAGCTCTGGGAGGAAATGTTCAGGAGAATCCCGAGCAAGAGCCTGGGACTTAATTTTGATCCTTCGCACCTGCTGTTCCAGCTAATAGATTACTATGCCCCGGTATCCAAGTTTGCCGACAGGATATTCCATGTGCACGCAAAGGACGCACAGGTATTCGAGGATAAACTTAAATGGTATGGGGTATTTAACAGGCAGTTGGGCGGCAGACATAGCGGAGGTTACTGGATGTTCCGCATGCCTGGTCTCGGACAGGTGGATTGGGGCAAATTCATTGGAGAGCTTAAAGCTGTGGGCTATGACGGGGTGATAAGCATCGAGCATGAAGATCCGCTGTACGAAGGAAGCATTGGGAAAGTAAAAGAAGGCCTCATCCTTGGCAGAAAGCACCTTGAAAAGTTTGTATGACACGTTTGCCCAAAATGCCAGGGTACTTAAGGCTCCTTGTCGCGCAGCAGGGAGCCTTTAAATTTTGAAGGGGGGCTGCCGTAATACTTCTTAAAGAGCTTGCTGAAATGGTAGGCATCATCGTAACCTACGCTTTTAGCAACCACCCTTATAGGCAGATTGCCCTGCTTAAGCAGTTCCATGGCTTTTGCCAGTCGCATTTTTATCAGGTAATTAATGGGGGATTCGCCGATTTCCTCCTTGAATATTTTTGATATGTACGCGGAGCTTAAATACATATTCTTTGATATTTTTTCAAGGGAAATGTCCTTCATGTAATTCTCGTTTATATATGAAACAATCGAATTAACAACATTTATCCTGTCATACGATTCAAGGTTGAATATGTAGTTTTCATTTCTTGGTTCATAGGAAGAAAAGTCACTTGAAGCCATGAATAATTCCCTTAAGAAAATGACAATCAACCTCATCAGCATGGATTTAAGCATGAGGCCGCTACCCGGCTCATCTTTTTCCTGCTCCGCGATAATTTCACTGCATTGTCTTAGAAATTCCTGCTCATACCTGGAAAACCTGAATATGGGGCTGGTATTTTCAGAAACCAGGAAATCAGGGGGAAGGCCCTTTATGCGGATATTAGAAAAGCCTGCATGAAATTCCATTGATTCCTGTCCCGGGCCCATTAACCGGCAATGGTATACTCCCGGGTTGATTATGAGCAAGTCGCCCTTCCTTGACTTGTAAAACACGCCGTTTATATTGTAGGTGCCTTCGCCTTGCAGGAAGTACACGATTGAAGGGAAATCATGGCAGTGGTACTTTGTGTTGTTGAGATCACCGTACTTCCTCTTGAAAATATACATTATCCTTGGATAAAAATCCTCTTCATCTATACCCAAATCATGCAACATAAATCACGCCCTGTCACCGCATGGATTGTACTCCGTCGTACTGGCATCCTGTCCGTTATCCCTCTAACCCTTCATCAATTCATTCATTCTATCATGCATTAAATCATCCAATCATTCGTTTAACCGGCCATTTATTCAACATACGGTCATTTCATCGTTTCGTGCAAATTGCTTTTTGCCGCATTTCCCGTTTCTTATTGCCTTGTACCGGCTCTACACGCAATATGCCTTATATCAGTTCTGCATGCAACATGCCTTGTATCAATTCTGCGTGCAATATGCCTTGTACAAGTTGTGCGTTCAACATGCCTTACATCAATTCTACAATATGCTGCAACATATTTGCAACTAAAGGATTATGTAAATTTGCTCGAATTTATATAAGAATGTACATCATGAAGTTAAAAAACTACATTTCATTAGATGCAGCAATAACTCATAATATTACAATGCCCTTTTAGCATTTGGTGAATTACTATGAGAGTTTTTAAATTTTTTTGGCAATACTTAAAAAAATACAGGTTTGCACTGGTATCAATTTTAATATTTATGCTTGTTAATGCCCTTCTTGGACTAGTTACCCCTTACATTTCAGGGTTGATAGTCGATGAGGTCATTGTTAACAGGGAAACCGGCTTGTTCCTCAAGCTGCTGCTTTTGCTTGTTGGGGGCGTTTTGCTGAAATCAACGGCCCGGTACTTTTCTCTCATGCTGATTGAAAAAACAAGCCAGGATTTTTTGCTTGACGTAAGGTGCGAAATGTATTCCAGGATGCAAAAAATGGATTTTTCCTACTTCGACAGGACAAAGACCGGAAACATTATGACCAGGATAAGCGGTGACCTGCAAGTAGTCAGGGACTTTTTCGCCGCTTCTGCAACGGTGGTTTTTGAAAGCACCTTCAGCTTCATATTTGTTTTAGTGCTGATGATAAGGATGAACTTTCCCTTTACAATGCTTTTGCTGATGGTAACACCCTTTATCGGCTATTTTACTTTTGTCATGACAAACAAGACGAGACCCCTGCATCATGATTTGCACGAACAAATAATCAGGCTGAATTCCGTGGTGCAGGAAAATATAAGCGGTAACAGGGTTGTAAAGGCTTTCTGCAATGAAAATTTTGAAATACAGAAATTTACGGCCGAAAACCAGGGTTATAAAAATGAATACATGAAACATGTTGATATATGGAAAAAATATTTACCCATTATTAATTTTTTAGGCGGCATGATGACCGTGATAATCATCCTGGTAGGCGGCATGTTTGTTATGAGGGGCAGGCTTTCCTACGGGCAGCTCGTGATTTTTACGAGCCTTTCCGGGACACTTAGCGTGCCCTTGAACATCGCAAACTGGTTGAGCGACCAGGTACAGAGGTTTTTCATGTCTGGTGAAAAGATTATTGAAATGATGCTGGTGGAGCCAAGGATAAAAGATGCCGAAGATTGCATGGTGCTTGAAAAATGCCGGGGAGAGGTGGAATTCAGGAACGTATCCTTTAGTTACAACGGGGAGAAGGTTTTGAAGAACATAAACATGCATGTTAAACCTGGACAGACAGTGGGCTTGATAGGTCCCACGGGCTCCGGCAAAACCACGTTGGTGAGCCTCATCTGCAGGTTTTACGATTGTACCGGGGGAGAGATACTGGTTGATGGCATAAATATCAAGGACATTCAAAAGAAAAACCTGAGAAGAAATATAGCAATTGCCATGCAGGACACATTCCTGTTTTCCGATACGATAGAGGGGAATATTGCATACGGCGTGCCCGATGCACCGATGGAAAGTATTTACAAGTCTGCACGGGTTACCAGCGCCCACAATTTTATACTGGAACTTGAGGATGGATATGATACCATAGTAGGAGAACGTGGTGTGGGGCTTTCCGGGGGGCAGCGCCAAAGGGTTTCCCTCGCAAGGGCCCTGTTAAAAGATGCCCCCATAATTATTTTTGACGATATTACATCAAGCGTCGACGTGGAAACAGAGCAGGAGATCCAGGAATCCCTTAAGTCCATATACAGCGGGAAAACCACTTTTATAATATCCCACAGGATATCCTCGGTAAGAAACGCCGATGTAATATTTGTCCTGGACGAGGGGCAAATCATAGAGCAGGGTACCCATAGGGAGCTCATGGAGAAAAGAGGGTATTACTATAGCGTGTTCATGATCCAAAGCGGGAAGAGCAGGGATTTGGATGAAAACAGGAAGGAAATCGCAGCAATAAAATCAAGTTGAAAACAAAGCAAAAGTACAAGCCGGGATTTATTAAACTTAAAATTTATCAAATTAGGGTAGTTGCAGCCTAAAGCCGGCCGGGATGTAAAATGATTAAATGGCGAAGATTTAAAGGGTTGATTTAAATGGCTAGAAATAAATATGATATTGATGAAAAACTGGAAGGTGAATTTAACCTAGATTACCTGAAAAGGATCTCGAAATATGTAAGGCCGTACAGGAAACAAATGGTACTAACCTTGTGCCTTATGATATTAACAACGACAGCATCGCTTTTAGGTCCATACCTTATAAAAGATGCCCTGGACAACAGGATACCAAATAATGACATGGAAGGTCTTGTATACCTGTCCATTTTGTTTACCCTTGCCCTTGGCGTGATTGCAGTATGCTCAAGGTCCAGGATTAATCTTATTAATGACGTTGGCCAAAGCATCATAAGGGATATCAGGCTTGATATATTTTCTCACTTGCAAAACCTTCCTTTTTCCTATTACGATAGCAGGCCCCACGGTAAGATATACGTAAGGGTGATAAATTATGTTAACAGCATCGGGAACCTGCTTTCCAACGGGCTTGTACAGGTAATCATTGATTTGCTGAGCCTGGTATTCATAGTTGTCATAATGTTTTATATCGATGTCAGGTTAACCCTTATTTGCTTGCTTGGGCTGCCCTTGCTCCTGCTTACGGTTTTTCTCATAAAGGGAAAGCAGAGGAGGGCATGGCAGGATGTGAGCGCAAAGGGCTCAAACCTGAATGCATACATCCATGAAAGCATATCAGGGATAAAAGTTACCCAGGCTTACACCCGCGAGGAGATGAATTCGAGTATATTAAAACAGCTGGGGGAAAGATACAGGACGTCATGGATGAAAGCAGTAAGCACCAGTTTTACCCTCGGCCCCGTGGTGGAAAATATATCGGTCCTGGTTACGTGCCTAATATACATGGCAGGAATATCGTGGATTGCTGGCGGCGTATCCCTGGGAGTAATCGTGGCGTTCACGAGCTATGCAGGCAGGTTCTGGGGGCCCATTAACAACCTCAGCAACTTTTACAACCAGATTATCACCGTTATGGCATACCTAGAAAGGGTGTTTGAAACGCTGGATGAAAAGCCGACGATTGCCGATGCGCCCGGTGCTTATGACATGCCGCCGATAAAGGGGAAAGTGGAGTTTGAAAATGTGTGCTTCAGCTATGAAAAGGGCGGGAGGTTAATCCTTGATAATGTGAGTTTCGTTGCAAACCCGGGTGAATCCATTGCCCTGGTCGGCCCCACCGGTGCGGGCAAAACCACCATCGTGAACTTGCTAAGCAGGTTTTATAACATCGACTCCGGGAGAATCTTGATTGATGGGATTGACATACGGGAAGTAACCCTGAAATCCTTGAGAAAGCAAATGGGCGTAATGCTCCAGGACACCTTTATTTTTTCCGGTAATATTATAGATAATATAAAGTACGGTAAAATTGACGCAATGGAGGAAGAAGTAATAGAAGCTGCCAAGGCGGTAATGGCGCACGATTTCATCAAGGATATGGAAGGCGGCTATTACGCGGAGACGAGCGAGAGAGGGGCAACCCTTTCCGAGGGGCAGAAGCAGTTAATTTCATTTGCAAGGACCCTCCTGGCCGATCCTGCAATCCTTATACTGGACGAGGCCACTTCAAGCGTTGATACAAAAACAGAGATAGCCATCCAGAAGGGTATCGAAAGGCTCCTGCAAGGACGTACATCATTTATCATTGCCCACAGGTTGTCTACCATCAAGAATGCCTCGAAAATTTTATACATAGATAACGGCAGGATTGTCGAGCAAGGAACCCACGATGAGCTAATGGCAAAGAAAGGCGCATATTGGAGGCTTTACACGGAGCAGTACCGGTATCTTGGAGGGGATGCGGAGGAGTAAAGTGGAAGTACCAGCTATGTTGGCAGGACCACTTTTATTCCCCCGGGTATTATCTCAAAATCCACCTTTCCTTCAATAATGCTCGTCTCTCCGTCTACATTCATCGTTATTTTATCTTCGCTGAAAATACTTAAGCTGCTGCACCTGTGAAAAGATACCTCTTCTGCTTCAGCATGGTTGCCTTTGATAAATTTTGGGAGGAATCTCATTATTCTCATTCTTCCAACGTACTCGATCAAGCAGACGTCCAGGAAACCGTCGTCTATCTCTGCCGAGGGGGCAGGCTGCATACCGCCGCCGTAATATTTACCATTCGCAACAGCAACCAGGAGGATGTCTTTCTCCATGTTAACCCCGTCCATTGTTATTTTTACCGGGTGGTGCTTGTATCTGAGAAGGGTTCCAAAAACACTTAGGGTGTAGGCAAAAAGGCCGGACACGAAGGGCAGGTTTTTTATTTTTTGACAATTGTGGGCAACATCGGCATCAAACCCCAGGGAAGCTATATTTATAAAAAACCTGTCATTTATCTTGCCCATATCTATTGTTAACTCGCTGCCGCAAACCAGCATTTCCAGCAGCTTATCCTTGGAAACCTGCTTTTCCAGGATATTTTTGCCAGGCGAATATTTTGCAATGCTTTTAAAATAATCGTTTCCGCATCCTGATGGAATAACCGCCAGGGAGCTATCGCTTCCTGTTATGCCGTTTAAAACCTCGTTGACGGTGCCGTCACCTCCTATAGCATAAACCCTGAAGGTATCCTTGGATACATATTGCTTGACCAGTTCGGTGCCGTGCCCGGGGTATTTTGTAATCTCCAGGAAGTATAAATCATTTTTCCCGGCAAAATATTTCTCAATTATATCAACATATTCCAAGGTTTTACCTTTCCCGGCAGCCGGGTTTATAACAAACAAGTGTTTCATTGGCCTTCCCCCACAGTTACAGTAAATTTTTTGTATTATACCTTTCTTACAGCTTCGTGCTCGACTTTAGGATCTAAAAATTTAGCGATAAAATTTCACAAAAAGCTGCTTTACATTTCATAATATACCAATATTAGCGAACATACAATATGTTAGCCCAAAATTTACGAGGTGTGATTTAAAAAACCGGATGATGGGCGGAATGTTTGAGATGAGTGTCAACCCCCTGTTTCCATACTTTCGCTGTTATACGTGCAAAATCATAGGTGTGAGATAACAAGAAAAGGAATAAAATATTATTTTATTTTGAAATAACCGGTTAATTATGTATAATAGAATTGTGCCACGGCATAATGTAACAGTGTTGCAGTGTCACAGGATTATACCACGTATAAAAATACATATAAAGAGGTGGCTTATAATGCTCAAACTAAACAAGGAAAGCTTAAAGAATAAAGAAGCATTTGTAAAGGCTGGCATAGAAATACCGGGTTTTGACGCGGATGCCATGATTTCGGATACTGTTGAAAACCCCGTATGGGTGCATTTCGGTGCAGGCAATATTTTCAGGGGGTTTATAGCGGTTCTCCAGCAGGAGTTAATAGAATCAGGTGAATCCAACAAGGGCATTACCGCGGTCGAGACATATGATTTTGAAATTATTGATAAAATATACTCGCCATACGACAACCTGTCCCTCCTGGTAATACTTTATCCCGATGGAAGTTTTTCCAAGAAGGTTGTTGCAAGCGTGGCAGAATCCCTGGTTGGAGATCCTGCAAGAGGGGAAGACTGGAAAAGGCTGAATGATATTTTCGCAAAACCTTCCTTGCAGTTTGCAAGCTTTACGATAACCGAGAAGGGATATAATATCCGGAAGCTTACGGGTGAGTTTCTGCCGGAAGTGGAAAAAGATATGGCGGAAGGTCCTGGCAACCCTTTGAATGTTATGTCAAAAGTAGCTTCCCTCGCATATACCAGGTTTAAAAGCGGAAAACTTCCCATTGCCCTTGTAAGCATGGATAATTGTGCCGAAAACGGGAGAAAACTTTACGAGGCCGTTATAAGCATTGCAAGCGCATGGGCTGAAAAAGGCCTTGTTGAAAAAGAGTTTATTGATTACTTGAACGATACAAGCAAGGTTTCTTTCCCATGGACCATGATAGACAAAATAACCCCGAGGCCTTCTGATGATATAAAGAAAATGCTGGATGATACCGGCATGCAGGGCATGGATATTTTAAGAACAGAAAAAAATACATTTATCGCACCCTTTGTTAATGCCGAAGGCCCGCAATACCTGGTGGTGGAGGATAGTTTCCCGAACGGCCGCCCGCCCCTTGAGAAAACAGGAGTGATATTTACAGACAGGGAAACGGTTGACAGGGTGGAAAAAATGAAGGTGGGGACATGTTTAAATCCTCTCCATACGGCTCTTGCAATATTTGGCTGCCTGTTGGGATACAAGACCATTGCCCGGGAAATGAAGGATGATATTTTAAGAAAACTGGTGGAAAAGATCGGGTTAGAGGAAGGCATGCCGGTTGTTGTCAACCCGGGCGTAATTAATCCCGTTGATTTCGCAAAGGAAGTAATAGAGAAGAGACTGCCAAATCCATATATACCCGATACGCCGCAAAGAATTGCCACCGATACGTCACAGAAGATGAAGGTAAGGTTCGGCCATACCATAAAAGCGTACATGAACAGGCCTGACCTGGATCCTGCCTCCCTGAAGTATATACCGCTGGTGATTGCAGGCTGGTGCAGGTATCTCATGGAAATAGACGATTCAGGAAACGAGATGACCCTAAGCCCTGATCCAATGCTTGATACATTGAGGCAGTATATAGGCGGTATTAAAATCGGGGATGTTTCCAGTGTTGGAGACAAGCTTAAACCCATATTGTCAAACAGCGAGCTTTTTGGCTTGGACCTGTACAAGGCAGGGCTTGGCGAAAGAATAGAGAATTACTTTAAAGAAATGATAGCGGGTAAAAATGCCATAAGGGAAACATTGAGAAAGTACCTGGGGTAAATTTGAATATATTCTTTATAGAGAATAATTGAGAATAGTTTTTGTAGAGAATAATTGAGAATAGCATTTGTAGAAAATAATAGAACGAGGGGCATAATTATCCAGGGAACTTTAAGGTACAGCAATCGTCTAATTATACAAAGCAGCCACGTGGCAGAAGCCATAGAACAGCTTAAAAAAAGGAAGGCAGGAATCTCCTTCCCTTTTTTAAGAAATTTTTAAGAAATTTCTAAGAAAAATTTAATTAAGATTTTAGCTAAAAATGTGTTATTATTTATGTAGGAAAAACATAGAAGAAATTGCAACATTAGAAAATCCGGGCGGGGGATTGATATTGCTCTGTGGGAGATGGTCTTTGCATTGGGATTGACGGGGAGCAACGTGATAGATATTTGAGTAATGCGAGACAGTCATAATATTGCCAGGCTGTTGATATACTTTTGATATATATTTTATATATAAATATGCTGTTGATGTGAAAAACTAATACCAGGGCGGTAAAAGGCATTAAAGCGGTAAAAAGGTAAGAACATGCTGGCAAAGGTAAAACTGGTGAAACTGGTAATGATTAGATAAAAAAGAAGTTGATATTAAACTTCTATTGATAGATAATAATAGTACAAGGTTATAAAGTAAATATAATAATAAATATAAAATATTTAAATATGTTTAAAACGATACGCTTAAAATGACACGCTTGTAACAATATATTGCTATATTGCTGACAGCTGGTGCATAAGGAGGAGAAATAAGTTTGGAAGAACTTGTTTACAGGAAAAATGCCGGCAGCAACATTATAAAGAATATGCAAGATAAACTGTTATCCAGGGAATTATTCTACTGGTTGTATTTTTTCCTGTCTATTATGCTGAAGTGCCTGTATTTCCAGTTTACAACCAAGATTAATACCGGGCCTGTTTTTTCGCAGGAAAACATCCCGATGTTTTTTGCATCGTTTTTTATACTGGTTATAATAACATCGCCAATCAGCCTGCTCCGCGGTAAGAACCGGCTGACGGCATTATTCATTCTTAACCTGGCACTATCCGTGCTTCTTGCAAGCGATACCAATTTCTTTAGGTACTACTATAGCATACTGACCATCCCCGTTATACTCCAGGCGGATATCAAGCTTTTGAACTCCGTTAATCAAAGCATAATCAGCCTTTTTAAAATAAAAGATTTAATTTATATTGCGGATTTGCCGGTTTTACTTATTTGGCTTGTAAGCCTGCGTAAAAGGGAAGTATTGAAAACACGCTTTCCAGTTAGACTTGCGGGATTTGTCATGTCCTTTTTACTAGGTTTGTCGGGATTTTTGGCAGTATACAGCGGCATAACGCTTGATGCACTCGTTTACAGCGGGAATTTCGTGGCAAAAAAGCTTGGCGTGTTGTATTCCCATCTAGACAACACGAAAATGTATATCAGGGACAATATTATTGATGAAAACGAATTAACAAGCAAGGAAATAGAATATGTCAGGAAATTCTTCAACCAAAAGACCGACCCGGGAAGAAAATTCAGGGGTGTCGCAAAAGGTAAAAACTTAATCGTGGTGCAGGTGGAAGCCCTTCAAGGCTTTATGATCAACACCGAGGTGGGAGGAAAGGAAATCACCCCCAACTTAAACAGGTTGATCAAGGAAAGCCTGTATTTTGACAATATGTATTACCAGATTGCAGGGGGTAATACTTCTGATTCCGAGTTCGTGTTTAATAATTCTTTGTTTCCTGCTAGGGAAGGGGCTGTATATATAAGGTACCCGGAAAACATGTATCACTCGCTGCCTAAAATATTGAATGAGCAGGGATATAATACCTATGCTCTCCATGCCTTTACGGCCCATTTCTGGAACAGGACCGAAATGTACAAATCACAGGGATTCAACAAGTTTATTGATTCTGATTACTACGAAATGGATGAATTTGCATGCTGGGAAGGGAATGCATTAAGCGATTCATCCTTTTTCAGGCAGTCCTTTGACAAGATTGATACGTCATCGGCGCCTTTTTATACGTTTTTCGTAACTCTTTCCAGCCACCATCCCTTCAACTATTTCGAGGATTATGAATTTGATGTGGGGGAACTGCAGGGAACCTTTCTTGGCAATTTCATAAAGGCTATAAACTACGCGGATAAATGCCTGGGAGAATTCATAGAGCAGCTTAAGGAGAGAGGATTGTACGACAATTCCCTCCTTGTCATATACGGGGACCACTCGGGCGTACCCAAGCACGAGGCTGACCAGCTGATGGATTTTTTGGGGCTTGAATACAGCGAGGTGGAATGGATAAAGCTGCAAAAAATACCGTGCATTATACATTACCCGGGGCTTAAGAATGGAGAAGTTGTAAGTACAACCTCAGGAATTATCGACCTGTTGCCTACCATTGCCAACCTAATGGATTTGGAAGCGCCTTATACGCTTGGAAGGGATTTTTTGAATTCAAATGAAAAGGGCCATGTTATCTTGAGAAACGGCAACGTGATTACAGACGATTATGTCTATTTTAATGAACTGGGAGAAGTTTATGACATTAAAACCGGGAAGCTTTTGAAAATGAAGGACTATGAAAAGAAACTCAAAACCTTGCTGAACAAGCTTTATATCTCTGATTTAATAATCGAGAAAGATGTCTTTTGCGTGCTTAAATGAAGATAGAGAGTTTAAGCGGGCTTTTTCCCGTCAAATCCTTCCTGGCGTTTTGCGGCATTTTGCCAGTGTTTTTCGACCTGGGTAACCAAGTTCACGGATTGCATCTTCTACATGTTTGTCATACTTGTTGTAGTGCTGGATTTGCCTTTTCATATTCTTTTTTAATGCGTATGGATATTCTCTATACTCATGCAGGGTCCATAATTTTTCTCATGTAGGAGTCTATAGTTTTGTTAGCATGTCCAATCTTTTTTTAACAAGCGCAAAACTTCCTTTAAGCGGGAAAATATCCCATATTATAACCAAAAATACCCAAATATATTTAATATTGACAAGTTGAATTTCGTCATGTATAATATTACCATAATAGGTAGTTAATATATAAAATGGCATATATATAGAAATTCCATGAAATTATTAAAGGCAGTGTAATTAATTAATTATATGTGTGATGGAGAATGTGATGAACAGGGGGATTAATACTGCTATGATGAGGTTGAGCTTGGTAATTGCAGACAAAGATAAAGCATACGTTGAAAGCCTTACGGGGTTTTTAACGGATAAATATCCGCAAAAATTTAGAGTCAGCTTTTTTACAGATAAAAATCATCTTGCAGATTTTCTTATGAAAAGCGGTGAAAAAGTGGAGGTGCTCCTAATTTCCCCCGAACTATACGATGAGTTGAAATCCTGTTGTCATGCATTCTATGCCAATTACAAAAAAATCAATGTGAATTGTCATGGGATTAACGGCAATCATCAAGAATTTAATACAAATTGCCGCGAATTTAACGGCAATTACCATGGACCCGGTGCAAGCCACCATGAATTCAATACCGAAGAGTACAAGGAAAAAGTTCCTGTTATCATACTGCTGGTTGGCAATGATGTTCCCCGCGAGTCCTATGCCTTTAATACCATTTTCAAGTACCAGCATGGAGATAAATTAGTGAGTGATATTATCGGCATATACGAAAGCAAGTATGAGAATTCAGGGCTGTCTTTAAAACATGCGGGGAAATGCGAAGAATACAGTGAGAAAAAAGGACAAGGGGATGTGAATAAAACATGGCTGGTTTCAGTCTATTCACCTGCCGGGGGTGCAGGAAAGACCACGATTGCAGTGAATTCATGTATTCAATGCGCACGGGAAGGGATGAAGGCATTGTACCTGAACCTTGAGAGTATTAGCTCGACACCATGTTTTTTTGAATGCGATTTAAACAATGAACCCAGTAATAATTTCTCAACCATTATACTGGCGGCAAAAGAAAAGAATAAGAACCTGTATGCCAAAATCGAGGGCATGAAACTTGTTGACGCGGTGCATAATATCCACTATTTGCTCCCGCCTGACAGCTCACTGGAGGTGGAGGAAATGCTGCCGGACGAAATCAAGTACTTGCTTCGAGAAATTACATTGACGGGGTATTATGACGTAGTTTTTGCGGACCTGGACAGTTCCCTGGCCGTACGAAACCTGGCCGTAATGGAAGAGAGCGACAATATAATATTGGTCCATACCCCTGGAATTGTATCAAGACAGAAAATACTGGGTTTTTACAAGGAGCTTGGAATTTATCGCCGGCTAAAGGGAGTGAATTTGCAAGAGAAACTGGTTTTGGTAGTGAACAGGTACGATGAGAGCATCCCGGAAAAAATCAAGGATGATATTGATGTGATATGTGCAACCATGGGAATAGAGCAATATTTTAAAATCCCGGTTGGCAACCAGGCTGCAGGATACACGGGGGACTATCTTAGGCTGGGTTTGCATGGCAGGAGCAGGACGGGGGAGCAGGATGGGCTAACCAGGGAAATACGCAAGCTCGTGGACAAGTATATAAAGGCAGGAAGTGCAACCGTAATGTAACAGCATGGCGTACTGCCGAGGGGGAGAGCTACTGGAATGAGGGGGTGGCAGTGATTACGCGTAATATTGATAATATTGTAGAAGATATAAGGGAAAGTGTTAACGATAAGGTGGATGCCGGGAAGGCCATATCCGATGAGGAGATAAAAGAATTAATAACCACAGAGGTTTTTAAAAAGTCACGGGATTCTTATATCAGCATGAAAGAAAAACAGGAAATAATCAGGGTGATTTTTAATTCCATGAGAGGTTTGGGGATTTTACAGCCTCTTATCGATGACCACACCATAACCGAAATAATGGTAAACGGCCCCGGGGATATTTTTATCGAGCGGGACGGGTGCATATACAAGCAAGATATAAAGTTTGAAAGCGAGGAAAAGTTGGAAGACATAATCCAATCAATAGTTTCAAGGGCCAACAGGACGGTGAATGAAGCATCGCCCATCGTGGATGCCAGGCTCAAGGATGGCTCGCGGGTGAATGTTGTTTTAAAACCTATAGCGCTAAACGGGCCGGTCATGACGATACGAAAGTTCCCGGATGAGCCCGTTACAATGGATAAGCTGGTGGAACTGGGTTCCATAACCCGTGAAGCGGCTGATTTTTTAAGGAAGCTCGTGAGGGCGAAATACAACATTTTTATATGTGGAGGTGCAGGCTCGGGGAAAACCACGTTTTTAAACGCCTTGTCAAATTTTATACCGGGGGATGAAAGAATCATAACCATTGAGGATTCTGCCGAGCTCAGGATAACAGGCGTAAAAAACCTTGTCAGGCTGGAGACGAGAAACGAGAACCTGGAAGGCAAGGGAAGGATAAGCATGCGTGACCTTATAAGGACAAGCTTGAGAATGAGGCCTGAAAGAATAATCGTCGGGGAGGTAAGGGGTGAAGAAGCCCTGGACATGCTTCAGGCAATGAATACAGGCCATGACGGGTCATTATCAACGGGCCACGGGAATTCTCCCAAGGATATGCTAAGCAGGCTCGAGACCATGGTGCTGAGTGCGGCGCCATTGCCGCTCCAGGCAATACGCCAGCAAATAGCTTCCGCGATTGAAATAATAGTGCACCTGTCAAGGATGAGGGACAAATCAAGGAAAACCTTGGAAATAACCGAGGTCTGCGGTATCGAGGATGGCCAGGTGGTATTGAATCCCCTGTTTATTTTCGAGGATGAAGGCGATACAAAAGAAGGCCTGGTAAAAGGCTCCCTGAGGAGAACGGGCAATGAAATGAGAAGAAAAGCCAAGTTCAAAATGGCAGGGATGGCAGCGGGATGAAAGCCGTACTGAAAGGAGGGTATGAATTAAAGCCAAGGCCGGTTGTATAAAAGGCAGTGCAAAAGTCAGCAAAAAGCCAGTATAGAAGGTGATATGAAAGGCAACATGGAGGTATGAAAGACGGCATGAAAGGGGGTATGAAAGAGGATGTGAAAGGAGGTGTGCAAGACAGCATGAAAGGGGGTATGGAAGGTGGTATGAAAGACAGCATGAAAGGTGGTATGGGAAGCAGTATGAAAGGCGGTATGAAAAACATGGACTATAATACATACGTCATGCCCGTGAGAGAAAAACTGTTCAACATTATTAAAATAGCACCGTTGATTTACCTTCTTGGATTTTTGTTTTACAAGAATCACCTATTGAGTACCGTGCTTTGCATGGGTGCCTTGTTTTATCCCCGTTTGAAAGTAAAGGCAATAATAAGGAAAAGGAAGGAAGAGCTTAACTTGCAGTTTAAGGACATGCTTTATTCCCTTAAATCTTCCCTGTGGGCCGGAAAGCCTATCGAGCTTGCCTTCGGGGAAGTAACAAAAGACCTTTGTATCCTTTATCCCGACCCTTCAGCTCCAATTATACAGGAGAGCTCCCTTATAGTAAAAAAGCTTGAAATGAATAACACGGTGGAATCGGCGTTTTCGAATTTTGCCGAAAGGTCCGGGGTTGACGACATTAAAGATTTTGCAGAAGTGCTTAAAATTTGCAAGAGAACGGGGGGGGAAACCTGGTTGAAGTTGTAAAGAGAACCTCTTCCATTATTAGCGACAGGATTGAAATGGAACAAGATATTAACACGATGCTTGCCCAGAGGAACCTGGAGAGGAGAGTCCTGAATGTGGCGCCTGTCATCGTCCTTGCTCTTTTGTCAATTTCCGCTGCAGATTACATGGCCCCGGTGTATAACACCGCTGCCGGGATGATGGTTATGACAGTGGCAGCGTTATTGCTTGTTGGAGCATATTATTTATCAAAAAAGATAATGGACATTAAAATATGATGCAGAAAAACGCGGTGTTTGTCCCTGGAAACCTTTGATGAGGCAGCTTTACGGGTAATAAAGATTTAGCAATAGCAACATGGAATAAGCAACATTGGAGTGAGCATATAAAAATATGCAAATAAAGTTTAAAAATATACAAATTAAGTTTAAGAAGCAAAACATACAAGTAAACCATACAAAAAAGACGAAATTAAATGAAACGGGGATGCGGTTGGGATGCTGGTATTGTTTTTTGTCACGCTGCTTGCAGTAAGTATATTTCTTCTTCTTTCGTCCGGGAAGTATGATGAACTTGTAAAATGCGTGGATGAAAAGCAGAACAAGTTAATAAGAATGCTTTTGCCTGTCGGGTTTTACATCATGGACATGATTGGATATAAGTATACCACCCGTTATGACAAGCTGTGCCTTGCAAAACTGACAGAAATCCACGGGGCAAAACGTGCGAGGCTCTACTTGAAAATCCATTGGGCTGGTAAAATTGCGGTTTTAATACTGGGGATTCTTACGGTTTCATTAACAGGTATGGGGATGGAGATGGGACCCAACCGTGTTGCAAGCGGAGGGGAAGGGGGAAAAGGAAGCGGTGATATAGCATTTATTATATTTGGAGTTTTATTAATTGCAAGCATGGCTTTCTTACATGACAAGGAACTGGAAAAAAGGCTAAAGAAAAGACGCCTTTCAATAAGCATAGATTTCCCGGGATTTTTAAACAAGATGACTCTCCTTGTTAATGCCGGCCTTACGGTAAGAAAAGCGTGGGAAAAAATAGCACAGGAAAGCCCCAGCGATTCAGATTTTTACAAGGAGGTAAACGCCGTGATTGGTGAAATAAATGCGGGAAAACCTGAACTGAAGGCATATGAAGACTTTGCAAGAAGATGCAGGACGGCGGAAGTGGCAAGGTTCGTTACAATTCTCCTTCAGAACATCAGGAAAGGCAACGAGGAAATGGTGTCAATTCTGCGGGTGCTTTCAAACGAAAGCTGGGATACGCGGAAAAATATTGCCAGGAAACTGGGCGAGGAAGCTTCCACGAAAATGATAGTACCTTTAATGCTTATGTTCATTGCAATATTAATTATTGTTGCAGCACCTGCCATAATGGCAATTTCGGGACTGTAGGCAGGCCATAAAATACGCTGAAATAGTATGATTGCAATAGGACGGCTTGAGGTTCTTGAATTGCGATAATCAGCTTGCATAGCCCGCTTGCAATGATTAGCCTGCAATTGATAGTCAGGGTGCTAAATACGTTGCAGCCCGCAGTGGCTATAAAATGCTTCAACGCTACCCAGTGCTGTACTAAGAACTATAATGTGTAATTTTGTAAATTTAGCGAGGTGATAAGGGATGATGATACCGTTAAAAGCTTTTATAAGAAGGGAAGAGGGCATAGGAACGGTTGAAATCGTGATAATCATTGCCGTGCTGGTTGGAATTGCCCTCATTTTCAGGGACGCGATTATTAATTTTGCAGTAGAGCTGATGAGAAGTATTTTCGGAAATGAAAATATTATTAATGATATAAACAGCAGCGGCATAAGAGATAACAATCCTGTCAATTAAGAATCCAAGTAATTGAAAGTTTGAGAACAAGGTAAAGAACCAGGGAGGGGATGGACATTAATGGCTACGTTGGCAATGCCGAGTACCTTGGAAAGTACGGCAAGCTTTAGTTATGAGAGGGATGACTATGCAAGCTACTTGGTTGTCAAGGTTGAAGATGTAAGCAAAATAATCAATTACCAGGCCGACATGATCCTGAATAATAAAATACCGGGCTTGCTGCCTTTTGATGTAAGGAGAAAAAACAACGAGGTATATTTCTATTACAATATAACTTCAAAATTTGCACTTTCGCAGTTTTTAAACAGGGTGAGAATAAAAAAGGAGCAGCTTATAGATATTATGCTGCAAATTACCAGGGCTATGCTTTCAGGCATGAACTTCCTTTTATACAACAAGTGCTTTATTTTCCATGAAAACTACATGTTCGTAAATCCTGCAACCTGCGAAGTCTACCTTGTATATTTGCCGATACAGGTTGATGCCGATGTGAACAAGGCATTAAGGGATTTTATTATCAACATGGTGATATATTCTGCCGACATCTCGGAAGATGATGGCACGGAAAATTACATATGCAAAATCCTAAATTACGTGAAGTGTGAAACCTTTAATGTTGCTGATTTTAACAGGTTGCTGGTGAGATTGGAAAATGAAGAGGCAAAAGGAACAACGGCGGAAAAAAACCAGGGGAAGGGTAAACATGCGGGCACCGGTGAAGAATACCATGCGATGAATGATAATGGGAATGTAGCTAAAAATTTGGCATACAGCGGTAGTGATGCTAGGAATAGGTGCAGCAAAAAGGGAAAAAGGCATGGTATTGCAAAGGGTGATTTTAAGACTAATTTCCAGTCCATGATGCGAAAAAATTGCATTGCATATGCAATTTTGGCGGTTTTGCAGGTTATATTGGTTTTGCTCATCCTCTCATGCGGCAACTTTCTAAGGTGCCTGGGAGGAGATATAAGAACGTCATACGTTGCTGCTGGCCTAATTGTTGTTGCGGTGGAAGTACTTGCTTTTAAGAACTTACTTTGGAAGCTTAAAGCAGGGGGTAAGAATGAATGTCGGGGGGCGGGGGCGGATGTGTACACGGGTAAGGGTGTATGTAGAAGTTTGACCGGAGTTGGGATTGGGAGTATGGCTGGGGATCCAGGCACCTGTAGGAGTGTTGACATGAATGCAAGTACGGATGAGAACTTGGCATGGAATGCCGGCGGTAATATAAGTGAGGGTATGGAAGAGAAATATGGCAGCTTTGTTGAAGATTTGTACGATTTAAACAATACAAGACCGGATGGCCTGGAAAATGAAAATTACAGCATTCAACCCACGGAAAGAAGGAACTGTGAACATGAAAGCAAGGGAGGATATTCAGCATGTACAGATGTTCAAGGGGGGCAATGGGGGATTGATGCCGGATTCGGAGATAACACTGTTTTCCTGGCAGTTGAAAGGAACAAAAAACCATTTCTTAGGCAGGAAGGCGATGGGTTCGTTGAAGAGACATTAATCAACAAGGAGGATTTCTTGATAGGAAGGCTTGGCGGCCAAGTCGATTATGTAGTTAAAAACAAGGCCGTAGGTAAAATACATGCACAGGTTATAAGCCGTGGGGGCAAGTATTATATTAAAGACTTAAATTCCAAGAACGGGACGTATATAAACCATACCAGGATTGACAGCAATATTGAGTACGAGATAAAGGACGGGGACAGGATTACGTTTGCCAATAGCGAGCATATTTTCATATTGAAATAGTAAAGTAGTGAAACAATGCTTGAAATAATAGGTTAGTATTTGAAAAAGTGAAACAGCGTTTTTGGAATGGTTCAAATATCCATTAAGAAATAGCATCGGAAACAGTGGTTAAAAATCACTAATTAATAATCACTAGTATAAAAAATATCGATGAAAATGCAATTAACACAGGGGAAAACGGGAGGTTGCAAGCAATGAAAAAGAAATGCATTGCAATTATGATGATGACAATTGCGATAATACTGGCAAATAGCGTTATGATGGGGTTCAATACTGCTGCAGAAGGAGTTGACGAGTTTACCGATACCCATGAGCACTGGAGCAGGGAATATGTAAACAGGCTGGCACAGCTTGAGATAATAGCTGGCTACCCCGACGGCAGGTTTGGACCGGAGGATACTTTAAAGGTTGATGAATTTCTTAAAATGACCCTGAGAGCGATTGGGCACAAGGTGGAAGAAGGAATGGATTACTGGGCTGAATCGTACATAAAACTGGCCAAGGATGAAGGAATTATCGGTGAAAACGAGTTCACCGATTACAGGCGTCCGATACGCAGGGAAGAAGCAGCGGTAATAATAGTAAAGGCAGCGCTAAAGATAGAAGATGCACCCATACCCAACCATACAAGCTATGCGAAACGGAGAATACCTGATTATTACGACATAGGCGACGAATACAAGCAGGAAGTGTTGTATGCCTATTCCATGGGATTCATAACAGGTGCCGGCGATGGTGCGTTTTTGCCCAAAAAAACACTCACCAGGGGCGAAGGCGCAGCAATAATAATGCGCTACCTGGATAAAAGCATGAGAAGGCCAATGAGACCGGAGGACAGTGAGATTGTAATTGTATCAAATACTTTTAATGGATTAACTTATGAAATTTATCAACCATCAAAACCTGAGGTGATAGATGTAATAAGGTTAATGCAAAGTAATATGAGTAAAAGCAAAGGATTTGCTTCTTTAGCATATAACTCCACGGATGAAGTTATATTTTTTGACTTTTATATAAGTAAAGAAGGATACGAAGAAAGTACCATATTTACTGATTGTAGTTTAATTATACGAATGGCCGAATGGGATCTTGACAATTACTTTTTTATTGTATCTAATCCCGAAAACACAAAAGAACTACACAGGGATGTATTTGTAGATATGTTTAAACATCCGTTCGGCAAAGATGCAGAGAAAGTAATAAATGATTTTGATTACTTTATTTAATTGAGCATCCAGGGTATGGGCGGAATAACAAGAAAATATATGCTTAACAACAGGGAAGTATGGTTTACAAAAATAGAAAATAATTCAAGATTCAGCCTGACAATAGATATTCTTAAATAAAAGAAGGCAGGTGAAAGCCCATAATGATGCAGAGAATAAGATCAGTATGCCTTATAGTTGTAATACTATTACTGGTATTCATGCTTTCTGTACCTGTTGTATATGCAGCAGATGAAAGCGTAATGTATTATGAAAAGGGATTTTCCCCGGAATTTTATGACGAAAGCAATAAAGACGTGTTTGAAAGTATAAAAAGTGAATTGCCTGCAGGAACGAAATCAACAATAACGGCAAAAGGCAATGTGCTCCCGTTTAACTACAGGCTATGGCTTGCTAAAAATATCGTAGTATATGGCAACTATTTAATGGTACCTGGGAACGACTTCAAGGCGGAAAGCGACAGCCCGTATGGCGTAGGATATTATAGTAAGAACGGAAAGCGTGGCGAATACCGTTACCATGGTTTTGATGCAGCAGGAAACCATTATAGTAATACCTGGTGGACAATAGACACAGCACCTGATCCAAATATAAATGATAATAGATGGATATATAGACCATGGGATGATCCATATAGATTAGTTGATGCAAGTGATTATAACGAAGCAGCAGAAAGAAATGTTTCACTAGAAGATAAAAAAACCAGGGATTGGATAAACCGGCCTATAGTAAAGCCTAGCGATGTAACAGGTGAGCCAGTAATACTCACATTTGAGAATGTAATAGCTAAAAGTGGTGTAACTCCGCAAAGGCTGGCACATAATATTATACATATAATGTCCCCTCCAAGCATACTATATCCCGGGGAAGGGAAAGCATGGCACAGGGGGCGGAACAACCAGATATACTATCGCACCTTTACCCTGGACAAGCTGGAACATGCAGACAAGGAAATGACAGATGTTGAAGCAACTATAAGAATACTGACACCTGAAGATAAATTAACAGTATTGGATTTTGGCACGCTTAACACGCAAGAATACCTGGATAGCGAAATAACTGTTGAAATAGAAGTAACAGGCATACTAAGGGATGAAGAGTATTACAACGATCCTGTGAAGAAAGTTGTAAGGTATACCAGGGATGATATAAAGGATTGGACAATATCCCTCGGCAGCGATAATGTAATGGATAACATTAAGTCTATAGACTATAACAAAGGAAAGGCCGTATTCACGAAAAAATACCAGGTAAAAACCATATTTGCACAAAATACTTTCCCTCTAAACGGCAACGCCAGGGTTAACTTCAAGAACAATGCTAACAACAGTGCAGATGCCAGTATTGACCTTGTATTTAAAATTGAAAAAATACCCGTACCGACAAAAGTAATAAATAAGCAAATGACACCCGTTGCTGCAACACTGGAAGTACTTGCATCCCAAGAAGATTTAACTATTATGGATTACGGGGAAAAGAATACCCAGGAATATCTTAACAGCTTAGTACCGGTACCTATTAGGGTAAAGGGAATACTCATGGATGAATCCTTCTACAATAACCCTGAAGAAAGAGAAAAGAAATACAACAGGGATGATATCCATAGCTGGACCATGAGTATAAATGATGAAACATACCACAACATCCAACCTGGTACATATCATAAAAACATAGGGGAAGCTATAATAACTCTTGCTTTTACCAGGGGAGATATATTAAGTAAGCAAACATGGATCCTTAACGGGTATGCTGAATCCCTGTTCCTGGACAGGAAAACAAGCAGGGGAGATGCATCATGCACGGTAACTTTTAAAATACAACAGGCTCCACCGGGGGAAATACCACAACCGGAAGATCCTCCAGGACCACCACCTGAACCACTGCCACCGCCAGTTATAATACAACCAAAATGCAATGTACCAGAAATAGGCTTTGACATAATACCATTTCCTGCTTTCGATGAAACAGAAATGGAACAGGTTGCTTCAAGAAAAGTCTTTATAAACGGGGTAGAAATCGACGGTGACAAATTTTTCAGTGGAAATTACGTATTCGGCGATGGAAAAGATGGAATAAAGAAAATAGACATTACTTATGAGAGCACTGATGGCATTATCAGTGCAGTGACCGAATGGGCATATATATACAGCACAAAACCGATAGCACAGTTTAAACTTGATGGAACATTCAAAGAAAACAGGAAACTTACTGTGACAGAAAACTGCCAGGAGGGCAATGTTAGCTTAGTCCTGGAAGAGTACCCTATAGTATCATATGAATGGAGATTAACAAGCGTAGATGCAAACCCAGGCTCACTCAAGGTAAAAGCGCCGACATCCAGCAAGTACCGGGAATTTCTATGCATAGAACCTGGCATATACAGGGTGGAGCTTACTGTAACAAATACGCTCGGCAGACAATCAGATCCTTATATCCTGGATTTTGTTATATACGAAGATACACCGCCCGCAATAGAAATGAACATATGGAATGGCGTGCTGACCAGGGGAGAACAGCTGAGCCTTTACTATTCAACAAGCAGTGTGGATGGGGATACAATAGCTGCAAATACCCTAAAACTGTATTATGACAGTGATAATGATGGGATATGCGAACAACTGCTAATGACATTCACAAATGGCGATTTTACTGGATTTGCACCGGATAGACTGGGTAAATATAAACTTGCGGCCACGGCAGCGGAAGAATTTGGCCAGGACACGATACCGGAGTTTGTAACAGCATCAGACAGGAAGACAAAAACCCTGGAAAGTGAATTTTGGGTAGATAATCTTATCCCAATAACTGACCTATATGTTAATATCCCGATAATAAAACCTGAAATAGACCTGTTTATAATGATGGACAAAAACTTAAACGATACATCAAAGCAATATATCATGTCAAATAGGATAAACTTCAATAACTACCTTAGAAGCAAAAACATACTGTCCAAGGTAGAAAACTGGGATATGAAAACCTATGAATATTCTCAAACGGTAAGCGATACCAGGCGTACAGGAGAATCGTACCCGCCATCAAGCATATCATATTCCAGCGGAGGTTATTCCGGTACATTAACCAGGTATAACGTAGTAGATAACGGGGAATACAGGGATTTTGGAAGGTATGTAACCAGGACCGAATCAAAGGAGTTTAAAAGGACGCACTCAAACACGATAACAACAGAGTGGTGGAACGATTATGGAACCTGGGAGATATTCCGCAGGACAGAATCCAACCCCGAACCTTCAAGTTACTATATAAACGAAGACGGGTATTCAGGAAGCATACCAAAAGTAAACAGAAACGGCCCATATAATTACAGAGAGTATGACAAAGAGTATGCCCCAAAAGAATTTGCAAGATACCACAGCAACACCGTAACAGATTATTATTCCGTGGAATATGGTTATCTCATAGATAGTATTAACAGCAGCCCTGCACCTTCAAGCTATTATATAAACGAGGACGGGTATTCAGGAAGTATACCAAGAGTAGGCACAAACGGACCATATAACAGGACAGAAGGTTACACGTATTATATGGGGTATTACTGCTGGTACGTAAGGCAAACATTTGAAGCTGTATATAGGGGTACTCTTACGAAGCTAAAATACTACAAAACCGATGAAACATATATAAGCACATATAGGGGAACACTGACAAAATCAATTACGGTATGGGAACCTGATGTTAGATGGGTAAGCGATTACGTAGGCTATTATTCAGGGAAGGTATATAAATATGTACGGCAGCCGTATACTAATCCGTTTAGGCCTACATCGTATAAATATATTGTATATGTAAGTGATAGCAAGGTAAATGAACTCTCGGATCTTCAGATGGTAATGTCAAAAGCAGATGCAAAATTAATCCTTGTAGGCAATGAAAGCATAAAATCGCAGGTAAGCCATGATCTATACATATCAAAAGACAAACCTGTAAATGAAATAATGCAGGAAGTAATGGACTATATAGCTACAAGCTGTCCGGCTGTAGAAAAGTATTATGTTCTTGCCGGCATTGATACATTTGAAATAAAAACAATGAACTACGACGAGGAAGGGGACCCGATAGTCGAGGAAAAATTCCAGTACGTGCAGGATCCTTACTACTATGATAACCCAACAGGGATGGAAAGCTTTGCAGCAGCCGAGTTCTCGGAGGACAACAACTGGACGGATACCAAGGTTGGCATGTTCAATAAGACGGGTGAATTCAGGATATTTAGAAGGATCAAGGATATGCCTTCAACGGATCCTAATTTTGCAAATTATTCATATTATTCCGGGATACCTGAACTGATAATATACGCCCATAGAAAACCCATTGCAAACGCTGTATTGGACTGGGATTATAATACTAGCAGGGGCGTGTACAAAACCAGGTGGGTGGACTTGTCATATGACCCGGACCACCAGTATTCAAGGGAAGATAGAGGGATTACAGGGAGAAAAATTATGTTCAGGAGGAACATGGGCGAGTGGTATTATTATATCCCCGAAGAACTTGTGCCCGGTAATTATGAGCTCAAATATTTCGTAAAAGATGTTGAAGGTGTATGGTCCGACCCGTTTACCATGAACTTCACCTTGGAACAAGCACCTTCCGTCCAGTTTATTGATGCAAAGCTGAGACCTAAAGATCCGCAGTTTACCCTTGATGCAATACCTGCCTCGGAATACCTGGAAGTGTATGATGCGTGGACAAGGTACCCTTATGATATAAAACTGGAAATGGCATTATATAAGGGAAGTACCAGGATATACCCCTTGAAGACGGTATACTATGATAGCTCTGCCGGAACCAGGGAAGGCAACGACATACGGTGGAATAATATAAGCTACATGATACCGGAAACGGTGACGGACGGAAGTTATACTTTCAGGATTGCTGCAGTGGATGTCAACGACCCAGGCAAGCGGGAAGAAAAAAGCTTTGATGTAACGGTATCTACACCGGTCAACCTGGTGCCTGTTCTACCCGAAAAGGCGATGAGCGGGATGAACATTGATGTACGTGCAAGCACCAGCAAGTATGCCAATACCGTAAGGGCCGTTTTGTTCCACGGTACAGGCAACCAGTCCTCTATAAACCTTTCGGGCGTACTTTCAGGTAATGGGAAAGAGTGGACAAGCACATTCAGCGTCCCGGCCAGCATACCTGATGGAACATATACGGCCAGGTGCACGGCAACAACCCCGGCAGGGAAAAGTGAAACGAAGGATGTCCAATTTAAGATTGAGTCGTTGAAAATCACCGGGGTGACCATCGAGGGATACTGGAACCATTGGAGAGGGCAGATGGATATGTTTGAGAATAGGCGTCTCACAAACGAGCCTCACAGGTTCTTAAGCCTTGAAAGGGTGAAGATAAACGTGTATACTGACGGGTACGCGGACAGGGTTGAGATAAGATTCAGCCCGGAACTTGAGTCAATGAAATATAGGGACAGCAATAACAACTGGTATAATTACAGGGAGGACTTCGGGCTGGAATATGTTTATTTCCCCGTGGTTTTTGAATTGGACAATACCAGGAAAGAAAACCATGTATACTGGGAATATATACTTCCCCTGGCGGATAGCACGGTATCATGGGATAACGTGAGGAAAAAGCCACCATATAAAATGGAGGTGACGGTGTGGAAGGGTGAAAAATCGGCAACCTGGGTGGTGGATGATATTGATATAACGGGCAATATTTATGATTTAACCCACATACAGCCGCTTAATTAACGAACCTGGGACCTGAACTCTGCAGGCCTTTCATTAGACAGGCCGAATTCATATAGAATAGCCTTGACTATCCTTTTGGAGGCATTGCCGTCACCGTACGGGTTTACTGCCCTGGCCATCCTGTTATACTCGTCCTTGCTCTCCAGCAGCCTGGAAGCAAGGGCGATGATGCCGTCCATGCATGTCCCTGCCAGGGCAACTGTCCCGGCTTCCACAGCTTCAGGCCTTTCTGTTTCGTTCCTGAGCACAAGGACAGGTTTTCCCAGGGCAGGAGCTTCTTCCTGGAGCCCTCCCGAGTCGGTCATTACCATGTAAGACCTATCGATGAGATTGTGCATGTCTTGCACGTCAATGGGATCTATGAGGTGCACGCCTGGACAATCACCAAGGATGCTCCATGCGGTCTCCCTTACTGCAGGATTCAGGTGGACAGGATACACCGCTATTGTATCTTCGTACCTTTCTGTAATTGCCTTGACAGCCTTGCAGATGTTTTCCATCGGCGGGCCCAGGTTTTCCCGCCTGTGGGCTTCCACTACGATCAGCCTTTTACCGGCAAAGTCAATGCTGCGAAGTTTTTCATCATGGAATATGTAATCTTCCCGGACCGTTGTTTTTAAGGCATCTATAACTGTGTTACCGGTGACATATATACTTTTTTCGTTTACTCCTTCCCTCAGCAGGTTTTCCTTGTTTAAAGGGGTGGGAGCGAAATGAAAATCCGCCAGGACGCCGGCGAGCCTCCTGTTTATTTCCTCCGGGAAGGGGTAGTACTTGTCGAATGTCCTCAAGCCCGCTTCCACGTGGCCTACCTTTATCTTCTTGTAAAAAGCGGCAAGGCTTGCCGCAAAACAAGTGGTTGTATCGCCGTGAACCAGGACTATGTCGGGCCTTTCCTTCTCAAAAACGGATGCCATGCCTTCAAGGGCCTTGGTGGTAATATGCTCGAGGCTTTGCCTTTCCTGCATGATATCAAGATCATAACCCGGCACAAGGTTGAAAATATCAAGGACCTGGTCAAGCATCTGCCTGTGCTGGGCCGTAACACATACAATAGTGTCAATACTGCTGCTGTTCATTTTGAGTTCTTTTACAAGGGAAGCCATCTTGACGGCATCGGGCCTTGTGCCGAAGATTACGGCTGCTTTTAATTTGCGAATTGTATCCAATATTTTTACCTCAGCTTTTCTTTTTTCGTTCAGCGGTTAACCGCTTTTCTCAGCACCTTCATAATCGGGTTGATATTTCCCTGCCTGATATTTCTTTGCCCGTCGTTTTCCTGGCTGTCATTTCCCTGGCTGACACTTCCTTCGGGAGATTCCTTGGAAAAATTCCTGATGATATTTTCCCTGACTGCCTCTTCTTCTTCGTCTTTCCTTGGGTTTATGCCCTTGAGATACTCCGGGTCAATATCATCAGTATCATTAGTAATGCCAACCATGTACCTTGCGCCTGCTATAATAAATGCCGAGACCAGGAGAAGCAGTATGATAGCACTTAAAGCACCCCTGTCCGTGAGGACAATAGCACACAGCCCCAGGGCTGCGCTTGCAATATATAATATAACCACCGATTGTTTCTGGCTTAATCCCATATCTATAAGCTTGTGGTGCAGGTGCCCCCTGTCCGCGCACATTACCGGCTTTTTATTTATTATTCTTCTAAATACCGCGAATGCCGTGTCAAATATGGGCAATCCCAGTGCCAGCACCGGTATTGCTATGGAAATTGCCGTGTAAGATTTGAACATTCCTTCCACTGATACCACGGCAAGGGTGAAACCTAGAAAATACGCCCCCGTGCTGCCCATAAATATTTTCGCAGGGTTGAAGTTGAATGGAAGAAATCCCAGCGTCGCTCCTGCAATCGCCGCGGTAATAATCGAAGAAAACGGGCCTACAATGGGGGTAAGAAGCGATATAAAAAACAGGGTCAATGAAGATATTGACGCTACCCCGGCTGCAAGGCCGTCAAGCCCGTCTATAAGGTTGAGAGCATTGGTTACACCGATTATCCATAGTATAGTAAGAGGATATGAAATATAAGGACTAAGCTTTGTGACCCCTACGGGTGAAAAGGGGTTGGTTATAACCTCGATTCTTGTGTTTGATATAAGTATTACTGTAAGGGCGGCCAAAAGCTGGAAAACAAGCCTTGCCTTGGCGCTTAAATGCTTGATGTCGTCAAGGGCGCCTATGAAAATAATTATTATTATTCCAACAAGAAGGCCGGCAATATCCCTGAAAGACTCAAGCCATTGGTTTCCGGTTAAAAAAGAACTAAGAATGGTAAATAATATCGAAATGACGAATCCGCATACTATGGCCAGCCCGCCCATTAAGGCGATAGGCTTTTTGTGCAGGTTCCTGCTTTTGCTAGGTATATCAATAGCTTTAAGCTTAATTGCTATTTTCCTGACTACCGGTGCAGCTGTGAATGCAACAATAAAAGCTACTGCGAAAGATATAATGTATTCATAAATCATATTCATAGCAGAACAACACCTTCTTTTGTATAAAGTACTTAACTCAAGCAAGTTTTCAAGCAACTTTTCAAGCAAGCTCCCAAGCAGGACAATCAAACATTGTCACATGGCGTCGTAAATAACGTTAATAAATAACATCGTAAACAGCATCATAAATAACGTCATAAGTAACGTCATAAATAATATAATATAAAATTATGCGGTGCAATATTATGTTTTCATTTTTTCACAGTATAATTATTTCCCTTATGCAATAATAAATACCTGGAGCGGCACCTGAAATAACTACCTGAAACAATTATTTTTTTAAAGCCATCAATGTCGTTAAAGTAAGCCATCAATATCATTAAAGCATGATGATATCCGGCATTATAAAAAAATCCAGGTGTGGCGGATTCAATGTCAATCCTGTATAAAACTCAATGGAGGCTCGTATTTTATCACCCGGATTTCAGCTTCCCTCAAAATCGACATTGCCAGGTCGTCAGGGTAATCGCCCTTAAAAATGATTTTCCTAATTCCTGCATTAACTATCATTTTTGCACACAATATGCAGGGCTGCGTGGTAACATAAAGAGTTCCGCCTTTTACGCTTACACCGGAATAAGCTGCCTGGATTATAGCGTTTTGCTCGGCATGAATGCCCCTGCACAACTCGTGCCTTTCACCCGAAGGAATCCCAAGCTGCTGTCTCAGGCAACCTACCTGCGTACAATGTTTACAGCCCATGGGAGCCCCGTTGTAACCTGTGGCCAGTATACGCTTGTCCTTCACTATCAAGGCTCCGACCTGCCGCCTTAAGCATGTTGACCTTGTTTTGATCAACTCTACAATTTCCATAAAATATTCCTCCCATGTAGGCCTCAAGACCCTGCTACCCCCATTTTCCCATGCCGGCACTTATTCACCGGCATTTGTTTTTAAATATTTCATCTCGATTTCCGCTATTTTGTCAACCCTTTTTTTATGCCTTTGATGGTTGTCCATTTTAAAACCTGTTTTCAGCCATGTATCTACAATATCCAGGGCAAGGTCTACTCCAAGCACCCTGCTGCCGAGAGCCAGAACGTTGGAATCATTATGCTCCCTGCTCATTCTTGCCATGTAGCAGTTGGTACATAGGGCGGCTCTTATGCCGGGGACCTTGTTGGCGGATATTGAAATGCCTATGCCTGTCCCGCAAATTATAATACCTTTTTCATATTCTCCCCTTTGGATTGATTTCGCTACAAGAAGTCCAAAATCCGGGTAATCCACGGATGTTTCCCTGGAATCCGTCCCAAAATCCTTTACTTCATAGCCTTTTCTGGTAAGATAGTCAATTATTTCTTTTTTTAGTTCATATCCTGCATGATCGCTTCCTATGGCAATCATAATTCTACATTCTACCTCCGGTATTTATTTTACAGCATTTTACACGTTTAGTCAAAGGCAGTTTTATTACAAAACCATTAATATTTCGATAAGATTTCATTTTGTTTATATATTCTTGTTTATGCAATTATATATATATTACGTACTTATGTTATTTTCTTAGCACTTATGTTATTTTTTTATGTCGCAAGTTTATATTTTTTCGTTACGTGCTTTTCATACTCCATATACTCATTTTATTGTAGCCCATTTTATGTGCCTATATGTCAGTTTCCTGTTCCAACCTGCGCAATAAGCCATCTATAGCTTTTTTTACGTCCATGGCGCATTCCTTGTATGTTTGTAAAGGCATGCCGTAGGGGTCAAGTATATCCAGGCTAAAATCATAATCATCGGCTATACCGTTTCCGAGGCATTTACCGGGGCATTCATCGTTGTCTTTTCCCCGGGCATATTCCTTCAGGGTGAACACCTTGGATTTAGTATCGGGAAACATGCGTATAATAGCATCCTTATGGTTGCGAGTCATGGTTAATACAAGATACGCATCCCTTATATCCTCATATTTTATAAGCCTTGCTTTGTGGTTGCTTATATCAATGCCCCATTCTTCTTTAAGGACCTGGATCGAATTTGCTGAAGCTGGATTACCGTTTATTGCCATCAATCCTGCTGAGAACGCTTCAAAATGCTTTGCAAGTATAGGATGATCTTCCAAGGCTTTACTGAAGAAACCTTCCGCCATGGAACTCCGGCAGGTATTTCCCGTGCAAACAAACAAAATTTTTCTCAAATGCACCACCGCCTTGTATCAAGTTGCACCGCTTAAAATCAAGTCACTTGAAATCAAGTTGCGCTGCTTTGTATCAGGTTGCACCGCCCTATATCAAGTTGCTCGCGCTGCCTTGTATCAAGTTGTGCCGCCTTGGGCCTGGTTAGCCTGGCTTACACCCTTATTATATTATAACCTGACGCTTTAATAAGCCTGTTCATGACAGCCAGCCCGATTCCCGTTTTGTCAATGGATTCTGCCAATACCACTTGCATATTGAAATTGTCAAATTCCCTGAAGCAATTAAACAGGTTTGACGCAATTGTATCAGGATGGTTCCTGTCCCCCATGGAAATGACCGTGGAGGCCTTGTACAAATCCTTGGTCTGGTTTGTTGCCAGGACACCAACCCGCACCTGTTTTTCCTCGTAGCGCACAACTAATTCATTTATTTTATTTATGACTTTTTCCAGTTCCCCTTCCACGGTTATTATCTTTGCGGCAGGAGAATAATGCTTGTATTTAAGCCCCGGGGATCTTGGAATTTCGCCGCAGTTTCCAGCACAGTTGTTCTTGTCTTTGCCTTTGGCGTAACCAGGGTTTTTTCCGTCTTCTGCATAATCTTCTATGTACTGTCTTACTTCCCCCAGTACATCCCGCAATTGTTCCAATGTTATTCCGCCTGGTCTTAGTACTACAGGCGGATAAGATGTTATATCCAACACCGTTGATTCAATACCCACCCTTGTAGGTCCGCCGTCTATAATCAAGTCTATTTTTCCCGCCAGGTCTTCAAAAACGTGGGCTGCTGTTGTCGGGCTGGGCTTTCCTGATTTGTTCGCACTGGGCGCAACAATTGGAAGCCCGGATTCGTCTATCAGCGAAAGGGCAACAGGGTGGGCAGGCATCCTTATTGCCAGCGTCTCGAGACCCGCGGTTATTTCATCCGGCACTGACGGGGTTTTTTTGAAGATAAGGGTCAGGGGACCCGGCCAGAAATTATCAACCAGCTTTTGTGCCCATGAAGGAACCCCGGTAACAAGATTGTCAATTGAATATTTACTGGAAATATGAACAATCAAGGGGTTGTCGGAAGGCCTTCCCTTGGCTTTGAATATGTTTTTCACCGCTTCCCTGTCCATTGCATTTGCACCAAGACCATATACCGTTTCCGTGGGAAATGCAACAAGACCGCCATTTTTAATAATTGCGGCGGCGTAGGAAAGCTTATCCTTTTCATTTTCAATGTTGTTTGGATCAATTATTATTACTTCCGTCTTCAATTTCCGTGCATATGCTCCTTGCCATCTCTTGTTTGCGGTGCTTTTCCAAATACCCTTTGCATTATGTTATAATAGGACACCCATTATTAAGTATAATACAACAACAAGAAGATTGCACTATATTTTTTGCTGCTGTTTTCCCGTCAGCAGTGCCTGGACCTGTAAAAAAACGGTAAAAAAGAATAATAAAGGATGAACAAGGCCATACTTTAAAGTACAATAAAAAAGTACAATAATTTGATGAATTTGATGCCATTATCCCGCCTGATTTGTTTATAACTCCGCAATGCCATGATATAATGTACTTGGGACACAAACCAAAAACCAGGACAAAAACCTGAAGGAGGATGTAAAATGTTTGAACTTGTTAACAATTTTCCAAGTTCCTTGATTCTCCCGAAAAATTTCAAGGTAAAAAGGGTTAGCAGCTATGATGTAACCGGGGGAAACGTTGATTGCTGGCAAATAAAGGCAGGAGAGACAAAGGTTATTGCCGATATTGACGGGCCCGGCATAATAAGTCACATATGGTTTACGATTGCATCACCGGACAAGTACTATTTAAGGAAAATACTGCTCAAGGTGTATTGGGATAACGAAGAAAACCCTTCCATATGTTCACCGGTTGGCGACTTCTTTGGCCTTGGACATGCCGTGCCTTATACATACCAATGTGCAGTTTTTAGTACATCCTGCAATGATGATGGAAAGCCTGGCATGGGAGTTGCCATGAATTGCTGGCTGCCTATGCCGTTCTTGAAAAATGCAAGGCTTGAAATTGTCAACGAGCAGGAAGAGGATATACGGAGCTTCTATTTCTATATTGACTACCAAAAATATAATTCCTTGCCAGGTGATGTACTTTACCTTCATGCCCGGTGGAGACGCGAAAACCCGTGTGATGGATGGACAGGCCCAGGCAGCATAGTTGGTTCTCCTGAATGGGAGTTAAGGCACCAAGGGCCGGAAGGGAAAAACTTAAGCGATGAGGGAAATTACCTCATCCTTGAGGCCGAGGGCAGGGGGCATTATATTGGCGTGAACATGAGCATTGACCACTTGCATAAAGGCTGGTGGGGCGAAGGCGATGACATGATTTTTATTGACCGGGACGGGGAACGTACGTGGCCTCCGGATTTGCATGGGACCGGAAGCGAAGATTACCTGTGCCATGCATGGGGAATGCAAAAGGTGGCACACATGTACTCCGGGGAACCCTGGTGTGAAATAAAAGAAGGGAATGAACATCACTACTGGGGGAAGGTATGCGTTTATAGGTATCATATCGTGGACCCCATACCTTTTGAGAAAAATATCAGGGTTAGCATTGAACACGGGCATGCCAATGACAGGAGCGACGATTATTGTTCTGTTGCATATTGGTACCAAAATGAACCCCACAAGCCGTTCCCGCCCATACTGCCTGCAAGGTTGAGACTGCCCAACCCATAGGCCAATCCGCAGGGCTTACAGGGCTGCCTAACAAGCAAGGTTAATAAAGTTCAAAAGATAAATCGTAAAATGATATGTAAAATGGTATATGCTTAAAATAGCATGCACAATGACATGCAAATAATATATAACAGGAGGTATTTTCCATGGAAATAGGGATGACTTCTCTTGCAAATCTTGCAAAACTGGGAAAGGGAGTAAAGAGCAGGCGTTTTTCGTCTTATGACAAAACAGGCGGAAATGCCGATTGGTGGAATATTAAGGCCGGTGAAACCGTGGTGCTGGCTGAAATGGCAGGAGCAGGCGCTGTCCGTCATATCTGGATGACTACAAGGGAGGATGACCATAATCTAAGGGGACTTGTTCTAAGGATGTATTGGGACGGTGAAGAAACACCCTCGGTGCAATGCCCGTTAGGGGACTTTTTTGGACTGGGGCATGGGAAGGCAACTTATTTTACTTCTTTGCCGCTGCAGGCATTTTATTTGGGCATGAATTGCTGGTTCCCGATGCCTTACGCAAATGGCGCCAGGATTACCGTAACCAATGATATGGAAAGGGATACCTTCCTCTATTTCTATATCGATTACCAGGAATGGGATGAGTGCCCGGCAGATTTGGGACGCTTTCATGCTTGCTGGAGGAGGCGGATGGTATTCAAGGAAGAAGGGATGGAAGAAGTTACGGTTGGAAATAGAACCGAGCGCTTGAATACTACGGGAAAGGGGAATTATGTAATTCTTGACGCGGAAGGCAAGGGCCATTACGTGGGTTGTGTGCTCCATATTGACACTGACGAGCCTGGCTGGTGGGGCGAAGGCGATGATATGATATTTGTGGACGGAGAACCATGGCCCCCCGGGCTTCACGGAACAGGAACGGAGGATTATTTCTGCGGTGCATGGAACTATAACCGGCTCAACCGTACCTATTGCACACCCTATTATGGATATCATTTCAAGGGAAATTGCGACTACACCGGAAAGCATTCCCAGTACCGCTTTCATATTGAAGATCCGGTATATTTTGAGAAGTCTATAAAGGTTACCATAGAGCACGGGCATGCTAACAATAAACAGGGCGATTGGTCCAGCACGGCTTACTGGTATCAAGTTAACAGGAAAAAGGCTTTGCCTGATATGGGGGCTTTCAAAGATAGAATACCCTATGCTTATGGCGGAATTGAGTATTATCCCGGCAAGGATCGCAAGGTATTGCCGAGAGGATAGTACTTGGCACTTTTAACTACCACCAGTACTGCCGTCTTGTTTTGATTTGCCGGTATGTTTCCGGCACGTACCAAAACAAAGGGTGGCACCGGTTTTTTCTATGCTTTTTTATAATTATATTCTGCGTGCATTATTTAATTTAAAACAGGCACAAGTACACTCCTGGTATTGCTTATAATATGTTTATTTTGTTTAATTTATGTTTATTTTATATTTATTTATATTTATTTAAATATGTCTATTTTGTGTTTAATTATGATTACACCTAATTAGAAATAGAATAAATATGCTTTATTATAAATAGAATAAGCATGCCTAATTATAAATGGACACAAGTATGCCGCAGATTATCCCAAGTACGCTGCCGATCGAGGACAGGCGGCCGAGATATATTTTTTTTGATTCCGGGACAAGCTCCACGAAAACTATGTAAAGCATGGCCCCTGCTGCAAAACCAAGGCACGCTGCAATGAAGCCACTGGATATTCCGCCAAGAAGGGCCCCAAAAAGTGCTCCTATTCCCATGGGGATGCCGGACAGCAGGGTATAAAAGAAAGTCTTTGCCCTGGTAAAACCGCCGAACTTCATGGGTATGGCCATGGCAATTCCCTCGGGGATATCGTGTATGACAATAACCAGTGTGACTGTTGCCCCAAGCTTTAGCGAAGCCTGGAACCCGGACCCTACGGCAAACCCTTCAGGGAAGTTATGCAGGGCGATTCCTACAGCCACGAGAATCCCGGTTTTCAACAGGTTGCCCCTTCCCTTGCTTTTATTAAAAATGGCTAGCTTTTTTACATGGCTTTCAATTAGTATAATTGCTGCAATTCCTGAAAAAATGCCTGCAAAAGTAATGACAGGTCCGCTAAGTTCAAGGGCTTCCGGTATTAGCTCGAAGCAGACCACGGAGGTCATCAATCCGCCCGAAAACTCCAGGATAAAGCCCATAAAGCGGTTGCTTATCTTATTTATGAAGAGAGCCAGTAAAGCGCCAATACCCGTACCGGTTATTCCCGATATAAAACCCAGGAGCGTTATTTTTGCCATGTAAGCCGCCTGCGACAAAAAATTACCCATCGATCATAAATCTTAATCTTTAATCTATTAGCTCCTTACATTAACTTAATCATTTTCTTAACCGGGGCAATTATTTAAGCAACTGTCAAGGCTTGGCATTAAGACAAGCCCTGCTTCCATTTGCCATTTACATATATATTCTTGAGTTTGCTGTAAAATGATTTTTTTGCCGTTCAATACCTGTTTCACTGTATTATTTATTCGTTGCTTGCGGCGCCCATGGCTAATTTTTTCGCCTGATCGTTGGTGGCAAGGGCATCAAAAATCTCTTCCAGGTCTCCATCCAATATTTCTTCCAGCTTGTATAGAGTTAACCCTATCCTGTGATCGGTAACCCTTCCCTGGGGGTAATTGTAGGTACGAACCCTTTCGCTCCTATCACCGGTACCGACCTGGCTTTTCCTTGCCTGGGCAATCTCGGTTTCCTGCTCTAGCTGCGCAAGTTCATAAAGCTTAGAGCGCAAAATTTTCATGGCTCTTTCCCTGTTTTTATGCTGTGAGCGCTCATCCTGGCATGTAACAACTATTCCGGTAGGTATGTGCGTAATCCTTACGGCGGAATCGGTTTTATTGATGTGCTGGCCTCCCGCTCCTCCTGCCCTGAAGGTGTCAATTTGAAGGTCTGCTGGGTTGATTTCAACCTCGACTTCGTCAACCTCGGGGAGCACAGCCACCGTAACGGTTGAAGTATGAATACGCCCGCTTGCTTCGGTGGTGGGAACCCTTTGCACCCTATGGACACCGCTTTCATATTTCAGCCTGCTGTATGCACCCTTGGCATCTATGGAAAACACAATTTCCTTGAAGCCACCAAGTTCCGTGGGATTCGAGTCCAGGATTTCCATTTTCCAATGCCTTCGTTCTGCGTAGCGGCAATACATCCTGAAAAGCACGCCTGCAAATAGTGCGGCTTCTTCTCCTCCTGCGCCGGCCCTGATTTCCATGATGACACTCCTTTCGTCATTAGGGTCCTTGGGGAGAAGAAGTATTTTAAGTTCCGTTTCCACCTGCTCAAGTTTTGTGCGGGCTTCATCAAGCTCAGCCAAAACCATTTCCTGGAATTCCTTTTCAAGTTTTTGATTTAGAAGCTCCCTTGCATCGTCAATATCCTTCTTTACCTTTTCATATTCCCTGTATTTTAAAACAATTGGCTCCAGGTTCGAATACTCTTTCATAAGTTTCTTGTATTCTTCATAGTTGTTTACAACTGAAGGATCGCCCAATCTATTATTTATTTCTTCGTACCTGTTTTCTGCATTTTTCAGATTGTCAAACACGCATTTCACCTCAAGTTCGCCTATTTTTCCTATCTTTATGCGAGATATGGGTAAGACAATACCCTTTATCTTCACATTTTGCCTTTACTATTCTACCATAAAAAAAGATGGCACAAAAGAA
>JAAZDH010000116.1 GCA_012512865.1 Clostridiaceae bacterium
GCTTCAACCGGTAAACCGATGATAATTTCTACCGGAATGGCAACAGTGGCAGAACTTGACGAAACAGTAAGGACGGCTAGAGAAAATGGCTGTAAAGATATAATAATTTTGAAGTGTACAAGCACTTATCCCGCAAGTCCTGAAGATACAAATCTTCTGACTATACCTCATATGAGAGAGCTTTTTAACTGCGAAGTAGGTTTATCAGACCATACTTTGGGAATAGGTGTAGCAGTGGCCAGTGTAGCTTTAGGAGCGACATTTATTGAGAAACATTTTACTTTATCCCGGGCAGAAGGGGGAGTCGACGCAGCATTTTCACTGGAACCGCAGGAAATGAAAATGCTGGTAGAAGAAACTAAACGTGCCTGGCAGGCTTTGGGTAAAATTAATTACGGTGCTACAGAGAAAGAAAAAAGGTCTCTTAAATTCAGACGTTCTCTCTATGTGGCAGAAGACATGAAAAAAGGGGAAGTGTTTACTCCAAAAAATCTGCGTGTAGTGCGTCCTGGATATGGATTAGAGCCTAAGTATTATGATCTTATTTTAGGAAAAAGAGTGAAGCAAGATGTGAAAAAAGGTACTCCAGTTAGCTGGGATATAGTGATGGAATAGAAAACTGGTTAGTATTGAATTTTAAAGGATGTGATGTTAATGAATATTATTCTGCGAAATATTCAAGAAGCTGATTTAGAAAAAATTATGAATTGGAGAATGCTCCCTGAAGTTACAAAATATATGTATACTGATCCTGAACTGACTATTGAGGATCAAAAAAGATGGTATAAAAGAATATCTCTAGATAAAAATTGCAAATACTGGATTATTCAAGTAAATAATATTGATATAGGTTTAATGGGGTTAACAGAGATTGATGAAAAAAATTCAAGATGTGGTTGGGCTTATTATATTGCTGATACTTCTTTCAGAGGTAAAGGATTGGCTGGAATTTTAGAGTGTAATATTTATGACTATGTATTTTATGAATTAAAACTTAATAAATTGTGGTGTGAAGTGTTGGCATTTAATGAAAAGGTTATATATATTCATAAAAAATTTGGGTCTGAAATAGAAGGGGTATTAAGACAGCACATATATAAAAATGGGCAGTTTTATGATGTTGTTATAATGGCTATTTTAAAAGAAAAATGGGATAACATAAGAAAAAAATATGATTATGAGAAAATAAACATCGAAGAATGAAAATTTAAACTACATGGTTATGGCTATTGCGAAATAAAACTAATTATAGCTTATAGTTTGAATAAAGAATTAATATACTTTTAGGTGTTTTTTTATGAAAAGAATTGTTTTATTTTTGATGATAATAACTGTTTTTTCCAAACTTCTCGGCTTCTTTCGCGAAATTGTATTAGCTTATTTCTACGGAGCATCGGCGGTAAGCGATGCCTACCTTATTTCTATAACGATTCCTACGGTTATATTTGCTTTGGTAGGAACTGCCCTGGCTACCAGTTATATTCCCCTTTATACAAGTATTGAGAGGGAGAAGGGGGAGAAGGAAGCTTTAAGGTTTTCGAATAATCTGATAAATTTTTTACTTCTTTTCTGCTTTTTAATA
>JAAZDH010000013.1 GCA_012512865.1 Clostridiaceae bacterium
GTTCCTTGCCTATGGTAAGCATGGGGGCGATACAAAAAGAATCACCGGTATGAATTCCCATCGGGTCCACGTTCTCTATAAGGCAAACCGCAACCATCTGGTTCTTTGAATCCCTGACCACTTCCACCTCTAATTCTTCCCAGCCTTCCAGGTATTCCTCGATAAGCACCTGCCCGACTATGCTGGCTGCAATACCGCGGCTTGCAATTGTCCGCATCTCCTCAACATTATAAGCCCTGCCGCCTCCTGTCCCTCCAAGGGTATATGCAGGCCGTACAACCACAGGAAAGCCCAACTCCATTGCGATGGTTTCCGCTTCTTCCAAGCTGTAGGCAGCCTTACTCCTGGGCATTTCGATACCCAGGCTGTCCATTGTCTTCTTGAAGGATGTCCTGTCTTCACCGCGCTCAATGGCGTCAATCCCGACTCCGATTACCTCTACGCCATATTTTTCAAGGATCCCGGCCCTTGCAAGCTCTGCACATAAATTAAGGCCGGATTGTCCTCCCAGGTTGGGCAACAGGGCATCCGGCCTTTCTTTCGCTATTATATCCGTAAGCCGTTTCGCGTTAAGCGGTTCAATGTACGTTTTGTCGGCAATTCCAGGGTCGGTCATTATGGTTGCAGGATTTGAATTTACCAGGACAATTTCGTATCCCAGCTTACGAAGAGCCTTGCACGCCTGCGTTCCCGAATAGTCAAACTCGCAAGCCTGGCCTATGATTATTGGGCCTGAGCCTATAATCATAATTTTCTTTAAATCCGTGCGTTTCGGCATATTGAATTATCCCTCACTTTGCATTTTCACTTTGACTTCATATTCACCATATTCACTTTTTGTTGGAGCATGTCATACGCACCTTTTACCAGGGAATATTATGCACATCATTTGTCAGGGCACATCATGCGCTCTTTTATCTTTATCAAGGTATATAATGTACATCTAATATTGCCCGGATTATTATAACTAAACATTATAAAAAATGCAAATATTATTTTTACATTTATGGACAGGTGTTATTAAAAGATTACAAAAAATTACTTATAAGAACGATTATAAACAGTAATTATTAAGAGCGGGTGTATTTTTTCCTTTCTTCTATGATTTTCGAAGCTTCTTCCCTGTAGATTTCATCGAGGCTTTCCACCTTTCTCCCGGTAATGCCTGATATACTTTCCAGCATTTTATTTTCTTCAACATTCCTATACAGCATCCTGATATAATTAATCTGCTTGATGCTCGCTTTTTCAGGTGCAAGCCAGGCCATATCCTCCACATCCTGGGTGAACATCCTGGATGCGCCCGTCGCCTTGAGTACCCCGTCTATATACGCCCTTTTTGCAGCCATCTTGACAAGGGTGTTCTGCTGGTCAGCCGGGTCAGGGTTTAAAACGCGGACCCTTTCACCTTTCTCCGAGTCCACGTACCTGTACTTGTACTTCACTTCGTAGGAATTTGCGCTTCCTATGCCCGTGGAAACAAGGGTTTGCGTGTCGCGATGGATTATGGGTACTGCCACCGTGTAGCTAAAAATGCCCTTCTGGAAGTCTTCGATGGAGGACAGCAGCTTGGGCTCACCGCTTGCAAAGTGGAAAACCTGGCAAAGCAGGTCCGCCCCGGGTTTCAAAAGGGTAGGCTTGTCCGTCCCGGGTATCCTGTCAAAGTCTATTCCCTGCTGCAACAGGTTATTAAATAGCTTGTTAAATGTTTCCCTCATTTGCATGGTTTTCTCTATTTCAGCATCAGGATTTACGCGAAGCACCCCGGCCCTGGCGTCAACGGCAGGTTTTGCATTCCCGTTTCCGGCAGCGCCAGCGTCAACAGTGACAGTGTCATCACCGGCACTGTTAATATGAACAATGTTTGCGCTGTCATTTAATACTGGCTCGTTGTTTTTACTAAAATCCATGTTTTCACCCGTTTTTTATTTCGCCTTATTTTTAAGGCACTTCTCTAAGTTTAGTTATTCCGGGTTCAGGACAAAAAAATGCGAGGAAATTAAAGGGAGGGGCGCTTATAAGGCTGGTATTTTTGAAAGTCTTGAAAATTACAAATGGAGTAGCTATAATGGATACATTAAAGAGGACAACAAGAGTATAGTAGAAAAGGATGTGATTCTAGGAATATTACCTGAAAATACTAATAAAGCCATAAACCTATTTATAAAATATTCCAAAGAATATTCTTTTTAAATAAAATGA
>JAAZDH010000117.1 GCA_012512865.1 Clostridiaceae bacterium
ACAGTGGCTTCGGTCACTGATTTAATACAATATTAATTGTACAAGGATGTGATCACGTGATTGCAAGGGATGTTCTTGAAGAAGTGCTTGAAAAGGCATTGTCGCTTGGCGGGGATTTCTCGGAAATCTTCGTGGAAGACAAGGTGATAAACAGCATCAGGATGGTAAACGACAAGATTGAGGATGTTATTTCGGGCAGGGAACATGGTGCAGGAATCAGGATAATGAAAGGTTATAAGTGCGTGTATGCCTATACCAGCGATACAAGCAGGGATAAGCTGCTTGATACAGCATACAAGGCGGCATACGCATTAAAGGAGGGGGAGCGGGGCAATCAGCAGGATGCAGACATTATTTTGACGGAAAGAATGCCCCTGAACGCGCACCTGGTTCTACGCATTCCTTCATCGGTGAACAATGAAAAGAAGGCAAAAATTGTAAAGACTGCTTACAAGGCTGCCAAAGATTATTCGCCCGAGATAGTGCAAGTAACCGTGGTATACGGTGATACGGACCAGAAGATACTTATTGCAAATAGTGAAGGCTTGATGGTTGAAGACAGGAGGGTTAGGACCCGCCTTGCAATCCAATCGGTGGCCAGCGACGGGAAAGAAAACCAAACCGGGTTCGAAGGCCCGGGAAGGCACATGGGTTTTGAGATGTTCGAGATAATAGATCCCGGGTATTATGCCAGGGAGGCCAGCAGGACCGCGGTAACCATGCTTCATGCGGATTTATGCCCGGCCGGCAGGATGCCCGTTGTTATAGAAAACGGTTTTGGCGGCGTAATATTCCACGAGGCATGCGGGCATGCCCTCGAAGCCACGTCCGTTGCAAAGGGTCACTCGGTTTTTACAGGGAAAACCGGCGAGAAAATCGCCTCAGAAAAGGTTACGGCCATTGATGACGGGACGATTCCAAATGCGTGGGGTTCCAGCAACATTGATGATGAAGGAACGCCAACGCAAAGAAAAATACTAATTGAAAAGGGAATACTAAAAACATACATGGTGGACAAGCTTAACGGCAGGAGAATGGGGATGGAGCCCAACGGGAGCTCAAGGAGGCAGTCGTATAAATATGCTCCTACTTCCAGGATGACAAACACCTATATAGCTGCCGGGGATGATGAAAATGAAGACATAATTGCCTCGGTCCCGGAAGGCCTTTACGCCAGGAAAATGGGCGGGGGCTCTGTAAATCCTGTTACGGGTGAATTCAACTTTGCAGTAGCCGAGGGATACCTGTTAAAGAACGGCAAAATAGACAAGCCCGTGAGAGGGGCTACATTGATAGGGAAAGGCTCGGAAATACTGTTCAGGATAGACATGGTAGGCAAGGACGTGCAGATGGGACAAGGGATGTGCGGTTCCTTGAGCGGGAGCATACCGGCAAATGTCGGCCAGCCGATGATCAGGGTGTCCGAAATCATTGTAGGCGGAAGGTAAAGAGAATTATTGTTAGCGGAAGGAAAAAGTAACTTTTGCAGGCGGGAGGTAAAGGTGATATGAATATGAAAACCATGGAATTTGACGAATACAGGGATAAGCTGTTCAAGGCGGCTAAAAGTGCCGGGTTCACGGATTTTGAGCTTTACTATTCCCAGGGTGAAAGCTTCAAGGTAAATGTATACAAGGGAGAAATAGACAACTATAGTGTAAGTGTGAGCAAGGGAGCCGGCTTCAGGGGTATATACAATGGTCAAGCGGGCTATGCATATGCTGAAATCCTTGATGAGGATTCAATTAACCTTGTGATAGAAAACGCCAGGTTTAATGCAATTATAAAGGACAGTGACGATATTGAAGAAATTTATCATGGCGATAAAGATTACGCGGATTTGAACTGCTTTAACGAGGAGCTTTCAAAAGTGAGCGAAAACAAGAAAATAGAACTTGCCTTCGAGATGGAGGAAATGGCGCTGGAAATGGATTCCCGCGTGAAGGACATCCAGCATTGCGGCATACAATCCTTTGAAGGAAGTATAAATATTGTAAATTCCAAGGGTCTCGACCTAAAGCACAGGGCAAACGGAATCTATGCCGTCCTGGTTCCGGTGGTGAAAGATGGTGACAAGACCGATACGGCGTTTGCTTACAGGTCGTCAAGAAATGTAAATGACATAAATGCCCGGGAAATTGCACATGAGGCAGTTGACAAGGCTATTGCATATATCGGGGCGGGATCCGTGAAAACGGGCACGTACCAGGTTGTATTGAAAAACGAGGCAGCCTCGGACCTGCTTGAAACCTATTCAGATATATTCAACGCCGACAAGGCGCAAAAAGGGATGTCCCTTTTAAGGGGCAAAGTAGGCCAGGTAATAGGTTCCAAGATATTAAGCATTATTGATGATCCTCTTCTTATAAACGGTATGGCTTCTGCTCCCTTTGACGGTGAAGGGGTGGCATGCCGGACCAAGGACATAATAAGGGAAGGACAGATGGTAACCTTGCTGCATAATTTAAAAACCGCTAAAAAAGACGGGATTAAGAGCACGGGCAACGCTTCAAGGCCCTCTTATGGTTCTACAATAGACATATCCCCCGCCAATTTTTACATTAGGCCGGGAGAGTTGGATTTTGACAGCCTGCTGGACAGAATGGGCAACGGCCTCCTGATAACGGAATTACAAGGGCTTCATTCAGGTGCCAATACAGTATCGGGGGATTTTTCACTGGCAGCAAAGGGATTTGAAGTGGTAAACGGCAAGATTAGCCGTCCCGTGGAGCAAGTGACCATAGCGGGGAACTTCTACCAGATGATGACCGACGTTGAGGATATCGCAAACGATATTATACTCGGCCTTCCTTCGGGCAGGGGATGCTTCGGAAGCCCTTCATTGTTAATAAGGAAACTCTCGGCAGCAGGGTAGGATAGGCTGCCCTAGCTGCCGCGGACGTCTCCAAAGAACTCTTCATACAGGGATTTTACAGCTTTTTCGGTATCCTTGGCCTTGACGCCAAACATAATGCTAATTTCTGAAACGCCCTGGTTTATCATTTCGATATTGACTCCAACCCTGGCAAAGGCAGCTGTCGCCCTTGCGGCAATTCCCACGGTCTCGCTCATGCCTTCCCCTACAATCATGATAAGCGCCAGGTTGTGCATTACCGATATTTCGTCAACAGCCAATTCCTTTTTCACCTGGTTGATGATGCGTTCTTCCTTTTCCTTGTTCAGCTGCTGCTGGTTCAGAACGATGGATATATGGTCAATGCCGGAAGGCATGTGCTCGTAGGAAATACGTTCATCTTCAAGTATCTTTAAAACCCTTCTTCCAAAACCTATTTCGCGGTTCATGAGGTACTTGTCGATGTTGATGCAGCAAAACCTGTCGTCGCTTGCTATGCCTATAACCGGCCTTGTTATGTTTTTCCGCTCCTTTACAATGGTTGTGCCGGGAGCATCAGGATTATTGGTATTCCTTATTCTTACCGGGATACCCTTGCGGTAAACAGGGACCATGGCTTCCTCGTGGAAAACATTGAACCCCGCATATGCCAGTTCCCGCATTTCCCTGTAAGTAAGCTCGCGTATTGGATAGGGATTTGGTATAATGCGGGGATTCACGGAATAAACGCAGTCCACATCGGTGAAGTTCTCGTACAGCTCCGCATCCAGGGCTGCTGCCAGTATGGAGCCCGTAATATCCGAGCCGCCCCTGGGGAAGGTTACAACATCGCCCTCCCGGGAATAACCGAAAAATCCGGGGAAGATAATAATACCGGAAATGTCTTTTAAAGCTTTCAAGTTGTTGTAGGATTCCGGGAGAACCTGGGCATTGCCGAACTCGTTGCTTAAAACCAGTCCCGCATCACCGGGATTTACATACCGGGCATCTGTTCCCAGGCTTTGAAGGTAACCTGCCACCAGCTTAGCGCAATTATCTTCACCGGCAGCCTTCATCGCATCAATGAATCTTTCATTATCACCCTTGTAAAGCTTGAGACGACTTGTAATATCATCGGCAATTGATGCCAGTACATTATCCGGCACCCCGAGCTCCTTTCCAATGCCGGCAAACCGGTCTATCACAGCATTAAGCTCCTTGTCTGCATTGCTCGTTTTTATGTAAGCTTCGGCGCATTTTATTAAAAGGTTCGTGACCTTGATATCATCGCTATTGCGTTTGCCTGGAGCAGACACAACGATAACTTTTCTTCTCGAATCCGACAATATTATATTACACACCTTTTTTACCTGCCCTGCGCTTGCGAGGGAAGTTCCTCCAAATTTTGCTACTATCATTGATTCAACCTCCGCTTAATTTTGTATCTTTTCGTCCTTCTTGTTGCGTGCACTTGCAATTTTCCCTGCACGCGTTGCATTCATATTTGCTATTTGTTATTTGCTGTTTGCATTCTTATTATATTATCCACCCTGTCCATATTCTACAGGCATCTATGTTCATGTTCTACGGGTATTTATATTACTATAAATAATACAATCACACATCCGCACGTGTCAATATATTATTTATATTAAACACATTATCTAAATTTGCCATGGTATCCATTACCCAAAAGGATGGTTGAAAAATCCTGAAATAATGTATAAAATAATATTGTAAAAATAAATATAATTCTCACATATATTATTAGTAGAGTAATTAATTGCATATAATATACAGCAAGTACCAGAATGGGTACAGAACTATTAGGTAAACGGAATTTCGATGATTGTCAAGTTTTTAATTAATACTGGTAGAAACAACCGCTGCAAATCAATTATTTGTCTTTTAAGAAATATTTGGAATACAGGATTCACAAATAGGTTCATCTAGTAAAAGTCAAAGCATTTTAGAAAAATTATATAACGGCATGCAGCAAAAACGGCAGCTACTGTAGCATTGGGCATTTTGTTTTCGGTATATTCAAGCTGTAAAGGGCTTTTATGATAAGGATTAATAACGATAATTACATCTACTTTTTAGCACTATAAGAAGTTGAAGTTATTCAGTTTTATAAGTTTATGAAGAGGGATTGATACAATGAAAAAGTTAATAGCTCTAATAATAATTATATTTTTAATGGGGATGGTTTCAGCATGCGATTTAACTGTCGACATTACTTATATCGACAAAGAAAAAGGCGATTATGTAAAGTGTATAACCGTAAAAGAGAAAAACCCATATAACATTGTTCATGCAGAGATTCAAGTATTCAACGAAGAAAAAATGCTGAACAGGGCTGAATTGGTAGTCAAGGGAAAAATATTAAGTGAAAAGGAAATTGCAATAGAGGAATATGTGGATAACAAGCTAAAGCACACGCATTACATGGATGTTTTTGAACTTGATGTAGACAAGGTTTTTGGAGATAAAAAAGTGGGTGTGAAACCGGGAGATATTATTACAATTGGGAATGAATTTTGTTCACATTTTTGGTTTGATGGCGCAATAAAAATGGAAGTAGGAAAAGAGTATATATTGTTTCTTCTTGAAACGAAAGATATGCCAACTGTACCATTCAGTAAATACTCCAATTACTACCTTGCTCATTCTATACAAGGGATAGTGATTATCAATGATGGCATGTATGTTTTTGACAGCGCGTTTGCCTCTTTTATTGAAAATGCCAAACTTGTAGAGCCTGAATCCGGATATCTTAAACGTTATGAGAAAGCCGGGTTGGAGGAAGAATTGAAAATTTTCCTGGAGAAGGAGTGGGGTAAATATACAAGCAATTATGAGCCTGAACCTACTGTTGAGCCTTCTGCTGAACTCCCGGGAGAATCCCCCGCTGCGAGCCAGGAGACAACTGTAAGGGTTGAGTTTAGAGATCCTGTTGTTGAGGCTGTCGCGAGAGATGTACTAAACCTTCAACAAGGAGATATATACGAGGATGACTTGGAAAAAGTTAAGGAATTAGTTATATTTAGCAAAAACATAAATTACCCGCAGGAGTTAACTAAGTTTAAAACTTGGAAAAACTTGACCTTATCATTAATGCACTGTTCTGAAATTAAGAGATACTGGTTAAAATAACCTGGCGGAAAGTCTTCCAGCCATATTTTTATCCATTCTAAAAATATCCCCGGCACAAGAACATTTGTTTGACTTGACTGATGGTTGTGGTATAATATATCATGTGAAAATGAACAGTAAAAAGTGCATGCATCCGGAGGAAATTTTATGGGAGAATTCAAGCTAGTCTCGGATTTCAAGCTCCAGGGCGACCAGCTCAAGGCCGTGGAAAAACTGGCCGAGGGCATAATAAAAGGGTATAAAAGGCAGGTACTTCTAGGGGTTACCGGCTCGGGCAAGACCTTTACCATGGCTAATGTCATTGAAAGGGTGCAAAAACCAACCCTGGTAATAGCCCACAACAAGACCCTTGCGGCCCAGCTTTGCAGCGAGTTCAAGGAATTCTTCCCTTACAACGCGGTTGAATATTTCGTCAGCTATTATGACTATTACCAGCCCGAGGCATATATACCTGCCACGGATACTTACATCGAGAAGGATTCATCCATTAACGATGAAATAGACAAGCTAAGGCATTCCGCCACCGCGGCATTGCTTGAGAGAAGAGATGTCATAATAGTAGCAAGCGTCTCTTGCATATACGGGCTTGGCGACCCGGAGGACTACACCGAGCTCATGATATCGCTTCGGCCTGGAATGCGAAAAGACAGGGATGAAATAATAGAAAAGCTGGTGGAGATACAGTACACGAGAAATGAAATCGATTTCAAGAGAAGCACCTTCCGGGCGCGGGGAGATGTGCTGGAGATAATACCGGCCTCGTCATCGGAAAGCGCCATACGGGTGGAGTTTTTCGGCGACGAGATTGAAAGGATATCCGAGATCGACCCCCTTACGGGCAAAATCAAGGGGATAAGGTCCCATGTTGCAATATTCCCTGCATCCCACTATACTACTACGCGCATGAAAATGGAGAGGGCGCTGGGCTCGATAGAGGAGGAATTGGAGGAGCGCTTGCGTGAATTGAGGCAGCAGGGCAAGCTACTGGAAGCCCAGCGGCTTGAACAGCGGACAAGGTATGATATTGAAATGATGAGGGAAATCGGGACCTGCCAGGGAATTGAGAATTATTCAAGGCATTTAAGCCGCAGGGCACCGGGAAGCCCGCCTTACACGTTAATTGATTATTTCCCCGATGATTTCCTGCTTTTCATTGATGAATCCCATGTTACGGTTCCGCAAATCGGGGGTATGTACAATGGTGACAGATCCAGGAAGGAGAACCTGGTGGAATACGGGTTCAGGCTTCCCTCGGCCTTTGACAACAGGCCGTTGAAATTCGAGGAATTTGAAGAAAAGATAAACCAGGTTATATATGTAAGCGCAACACCTGCACAATACGAAAGGGAAAGCTCGGAGCAGGTAGTGGAACAGATAGTAAGGCCTACCGGCCTGGTGGACCCTGAAGTTGTTGTAAAACCTGTCCAGGGACAGATAGATGACCTCATGGAGGAAATAAGGCAAAGGGTGGAGAAAAACCAGCGGGTCCTGGTGACCACCCTTACGAAGAGGATGGCCGAGGATTTGACCGAATACCTTGCCGAAATGGGATTTAAAGTAAAATACCTGCATTCCGATATTGATACCATTGAACGCATGGAGATTATCAGGGATTTAAGGCTTGGGGTTTTTGACGTGCTCGTCGGGATAAACCTGTTAAGGGAGGGCCTGGATTTGCCCGAGGTTTCCCTGGTTGCCATATTGGACGCTGACAAGGAAGGATTCCTGAGGTCGGAAACATCCCTTATACAGACCATAGGAAGGGCGGCAAGAAACGTGGAAGGCAAGGTAATCATGTATGCGGATACCATTACCGGGTCCATGAGAAGGGCGATAGATGAAACCAACAGGAGAAGAAAGCTTCAGATGGATTACAACCGTGAGCACGGCATAACCCCGGCAAGCGTCCAGAAGGCGGTAAGGGATGTTATAGAAGCAACAAGGGACGTGGAGGAAGAAAGGGCAGCTTATGACCCCCCGGGGAAGCCGGGTGCGGGTGCCGGCTGGGCAGGGGTGCTTGAAGAAGAAGGCACTGGAGAAAGCTTTTTCGAGAGGGAAAACATGGAAAGGCTCATAGAAAAACTGACAAAAGAGATGAAATCCGCTGCAAGGAACCTGGAATTTGAGCGGGCGGCGCGCTTGAGAGACCGGATAATGCAATTGAAAGAAAAAATCAGGCAAGGGTAGGATTAAGCTTAAACTAGGTTATGGAGTGCAAACGATTATGATAAGAAACAGTATTTATATAAAAGGTGCACGGCAGCACAACTTGAAGAATATTGACGTGGAGATACCAAGGGACAAGCTGACGGTTATAACGGGATTGAGCGGTTCGGGGAAATCATCCCTGGCCTTTGATACCATATACGCGGAGGGCCAGAGGAGGTACGTTGAATCCCTTTCCGCCTATGCCAGGCAGTTCCTGGGGCAGATGGACAAGCCCGATGTGGACTACATTGAGGGGCTTTCACCCGCCATATCCATAGATCAGAAGACAACCAGCAGGAATCCCCGTTCAACGGTGGGGACGGTGACGGAAATATACGATTATCTAAGGCTCCTGTATGCCAGGATAGGCGTTCCCCACTGCTACAACTGCGGCAAGGAAATATCGCAGCAGACGGCGGACCAGATGGTTGACAAAGTGATGTCCCTGGAGGAGGAGACACGGATCCAGCTGCTGGCACCCGTCGTAAGGGGAAGAAAAGGAGAGTACATCAAACTGATTGATGATGTCAGGAAGGCAGGGTTCATAAGAATAAGGATTGACGGTGAAATCCTTGATGTTAATGATTCGATAAAACTTGACAAGAACAAGAAGCATAACATAGAAATCGTGGTGGACAGGCTGGTAGTAAGGCCTGATATAAGAAAAAGGCTTGCCGATTCGATAGAAACCGTGCTGAGATTATCGGGAGGCCTTTTACTTGTAGATATTATTGACGGTGAAGAGATAATATTAAACCAGAAGCTTTCCTGCATTGACTGCGGGATAAGCATGGAAGAACCGGCTCCAAGGATGTTTTCCTTCAACAACCCCTTTGGGGCATGTCCCGAATGTACCGGGCTGGGAGTCTTGCTAAAGATGGACCCCGAATTGATTATTCCCGATAAGTCCAGGTCGCTGAAAGACGGCGCGATAGCAATGAACGGCTGGAACCTGGAAGATGAAGAGGGTTATGGCCGGGCAATATTTGAGGCCCTCGCAAAACACTATAATTTCAGCCTTGATACTCCCGCCGAGGAATTACCTCCCCATATACTTGATATAATCCTGTACGGTACGCTGGGCGAGAAAATAAAGGTGGAATATGAGAGCGAGTACGGGAGCAGGAATTACATGATGGCATTTGAAGGGGTGATTAATGCTTCCGAGAGAAGGTACAGCGAGACCCAGTCGGAAGGCATGAAGCAATATTACGAGAGGTTTATGAGCAACACCCCCTGCCCCAAGTGTAAAGGGGCAAGGTTGAAAAGGGAGAGCCTGGCGGTAACCGTGGGAAACAAGAATATACACGAATTGACATGCATGCCGGTGAACGAAATCAAGGCTTTCTTTGATAACTTGCAGCTTACCGAGCGTCAATACCTTATAGCGCACCAGGTATTGAAGGAGATTAATGCAAGGCTGGGCTTCCTGGTGGATGTGGGGCTGGATTACCTGACCCTTTCAAGGAAGGCCGACACCTTGTCGGGCGGTGAAGCACAAAGGATAAGGCTGGCCACCCAGATAGGCTCCGGCTTGATGGGTGTCCTGTATATACTGGATGAGCCTAGCGTGGGCCTCCACCAGAGGGATAACGGGAGACTGCTGGCCACGCTGAAGAGGCTCAGGGATTTGGGAAATACGCTGGTTGTAGTGGAGCATGATGAAGAAACCATGCAAGCTGCAGACCATATCATCGACCTTGGACCCGGGGCCGGGGTTCACGGCGGGTACGTGGTTGCGGCGGGAAATATCGAGGACATAAAAAAGTGCGAGGAATCTGTTACCGGGCAATACCTTAGTGGTAAGAAAAGAATAGAAATGCCGTCCAGGAGACGGGAGCCCGGCAATGGATGGCTGGAAATAATAGGGGCAAGGGAGAACAACCTTAAAAACATAAACATAAAGATACCCCTGGGTGTTTTTACATGTGTTACCGGCGTTTCAGGATCCGGCAAGAGTTCATTGATAAGCGAGATATTATATAAACGGCTTGCCGTTGAGCTCAACAGGGCAAGGCTGAAAGCCGGAGACCATGATGTGATACTTGGCCTTGAATATCTCGACAAGGTGATAAACATCGACCAGTCACCCATCGGCAGGACTCCAAGGTCAAATCCGGCAACTTATACAGGCGTTTTTGATCATATAAGGGAAGTGTTTGCATCTACCACGGAAGCGAAAATAAGGGGTTACAAGCCCGGAAGGTTCAGCTTCAACGTAAGGGGCGGCAGGTGCGAAGCATGCAGCGGTGACGGCATCATAAAGATAGAAATGCATTTTCTTCCCGATGTGTATGTCCCGTGCGAAGTTTGCAAGGGTAAAAGGTATAACAGGGAAACGCTGGAGGTAAGGTACAAGGGAAAGAATATCGCGGATGTGCTTGATATGACCGTGGAAGATGCACTGGATTTTTTCGCAAATATACCGAAAACTAAAAAGAAGATGCAAACGCTTTACGATGTCGGGCTGGGCTATATAAAGGCGGGGCAGCCTTCCACCACCCTTTCCGGGGGGGAGGCCCAGAGAATCAAGCTTGCCACGGAGCTTTCAAAGCGCAGTACCGGAAGGACAATGTATATACTTGACGAACCAACGACGGGCTTGCATATGGATGACGTACACAAGCTTATTGTTGTGCTGCAGCGCCTTGTAAGCGCTGGTAACACGGTAGTGGTAATCGAGCATAACCTGGATGTTGTGAAAATAGCCGATTATATAATTGATTTGGGTCCTGAAGGCGGGGACAAGGGAGGATACGTGATTGCAGAGGGGACACCCGAAGAAGTGGCAAAAATAGAAACATCGTATACCGGCCAATTCCTTCGCAAGGTCCTTGAAAAATGATAAAAGCAAGCATACTTTGAAATTTTTGCATTTTGCTTTACTGGACTTTACCCGGGATTATATGATATACTAATATGATAGGTATTGAGGAGATGATATAAATGATGTTATGTACTGCTTGTCATAAAAATATAGCTGTTGTTTTTATAACCAAGATAATAAACGGAAAACAAACCCAGGGGTTATGCCTTTCATGTGCGAAAAAACAGGGGATTCAACCCATTAACCAGCTTATAGAACAAACAGGAATGACCGATGAGGATATAGAAAACTTGAATAACCAGGTAAGCGATTTTCTTGAAAATATAGACATGGATAAGTTGTTTGATGAAATCCCGCAAAACAACCCGGGCACGGGAAACTGGTTCTATAACTTCCTTAACAAGGCTTTTCCAAGGGATGCCGGGCAAGAGGGTGACCTTGCGGATGACAGGAGGAGAAACAAGCCCGAAGACAGGGAGCCAAAAAATGCGACACGCATAAAGACGCAGGAAAAAAAGAACAACAGGAAAAAGAAATATCTTGACATGTACGGGGTCAACCTGGTTGAAAAAGCCAGGGAAGGAAATATTGACCGTATTATAGGAAGGGAAAAGGAGATTGAAAGGGTAATACGCATATTAAACAGGAGGACAAAAAACAATCCCGTGCTGATAGGGGAGCCCGGTGTTGGGAAGACAGCCATAGCAGAAGGCTTAGCATTGAGGATAGCAGAGAAGAAAGTGCCGGCAAAGCTTTTAAATGCCGAAGTATATTTGCTTGATTTGACATCTATAGTGGCTGGCACCCAGTTCAGGGGACAGTTTGAGGCGAGGATGAAGGGCATAATTGACGAAGCAAAAGCCTTGGGAAATATAATCTTTGTAATTGATGAACTGCACAACATCATCGGGGCGGGGGATGCGGAAGGCGCGGTAAATGCCGCAAATATATTAAAGCCTGCCCTTGTCAAGAGGGAAATACAGGTTGTGGGGGCAACAACGCTGGAAGACTACAGGAAACATATAGAAAAGGATTCGGCCCTGGAAAGGCGGTTCCAGCCTGTAATGGTAAATGAGCCTTCCATCGAGGAAAGCATCGAAATATTAAAAGGCGTAAAAGATTACTACGAGAAATATCACAACGTAAAAATACCCGATGAAGTTATTGAGGCAGCCGTGTACATGTCCGAAAGATATATAACGGACAGGTATCTCCCGGACAAGGCAATAGATGTTATTGACGAAGCAGGTTCCAGGGTCAACCTGACCAACAAAACCCTGGTTGAACTTGAAATATTGAAAGAAGAGCTTGCCCAGGTACAAGAGGAAAAGGAAAACGCCATATCCGCGGATTCAATAGAGGATTACCAGAAGGCGGCGGATTTGAAAGTCAAGGAATGCCAGCTTATTGAAAATATCAAGGAAGTTGAGGAAAAGTGCAAGGATATAGAAATTAAAGTTGAAGATGTAGCATATGTTATTGAAGCATGGACCGGCATCCCTGTACAGAGGATAACGGAAATAGAAACACAGAAACTCTTGAACCTGGAGCAAAGGCTTCATGGAAGGGTTATCGGGCAAAATGAAGCTGTAAGCAGCCTGGCACGTGCTGTAAGAAGAAATCGCTCCGATTTCAGGAAAAAGAAAAAGCCCGCTTCCTTTATTTTCGTTGGCCCTACCGGGGTTGGAAAAACCGAGCTGGTTAAAACCCTGGCCATCGAACTTTTTGAAAGTGAAGAAGCATTAATAAGGCTTGACATGTCTGAATACATGGAAAAGCATACCGTGTCGAAACTGATAGGGTCGCCTCCGGGATACGTGGGCTATAACGATGGCGGGCGATTGACAGAAAAGGTAAGGAGAAAGCCTTACTCGGTTATATTGCTGGATGAAATTGAAAAGGCCCACCCTGACGTATTTAATGTATTGCTGCAGATACTGGAGGACGGAAGATTGACAGACAGCCAGGGAAGAACGGTAAACTTTGAAAATACCGTGATAATAATGACTTCAAATGTAGGAACGAGTTTCAAATCCAGCGGTATTGGCTTTGGCAGGAACCAGTACAAGGACATGGAGGAAAAGGCAAAGGAAGCGTTAAAAGAAGTATTCAGGCCGGAGTTTTTAAACCGCGTTGACGAAATAATCGTGTTCACAGAGCTTGGCACGGACGAGTTAAGGCAGATCGTGGATCTCATGCTGAAAGAAGTGAAAAACAGCGTAAAAGAAAAGGGAATGACCATAACTGTTACGGACAAGGCAAAGGAATTCCTGCTTGAAAAGGGTTATGATGTTAAATTCGGGGCAAGGCCATTGCGGAGGACGATACAAAAATATATAGAAGATGAACTGGCAGAGCTCTATTTGAAGGGCGTATTCAAGGAAGGAAGCAATATTATTGTTGACATCGTGGATGGAGAAGTGCATTTTTCGTCAATGTAAAGCAAAGAGTACGGGGGCGTAACCCCTAATACTGGCTTCGTAGCAGGGGAAAGCAATTTTTATATTCATGGTATTTTCTGAAGTATTAATAATTTTATATTCAACGCAGACGTCCATAAACATACCCCGCGCGAATAATCTTTTTCTAATGTTTTTAAAATATAGATTTTCTTCCAATATATTAATATTTGATTCATGGTAAGGAACTATTACCCCATATTCCTTCGGCGACAACTGACTTGGAGCGCCATTCGCATAAACTATTACAGGCATGGATAGAATTATCAACGAAATTACTAAAATGCTTATTTTTTACTTCATAAGAATCATATCTATTCTATTCTAATAATATTACATTTATTATAACATAGCTATTGACAGAAGTAAATATTTGTAATAAAAATTAAAATGCTGTAATTTATGTAGTATATTATTAACCATGGGTTTATAAGTTATTTATAACACAAGTTGACATAATATTGTCTTTATAATATTACTAGACAAATATGAATTTTAATCTTTATAGATAAATATTAATAATGATTTCGATGAATTACGGAAAATGCTAGCAAGACTTCGAGATTACAATGCCCCATTTACCAATAATTTGGGTGAACGTGACCTGCGCCCTTGCAAGACACGCGAGAAAATCTCCGGCTGTTTCCAACCTCACTCCTCATTTATCATACCCTCTGGACAGTAACCTCCTTTACGTCCCCTTTAAAGTTTTTTCCAAAAAATCTATTGATTATTTTCATGCGGGTATGATATAATTTTAACATACGTACAAACAACGTCAAATAAACGTATCAAGCCGATTAAGAATTGAAACTGCAATATCGAAGAAATCAACGGGATTTACTACATCAACAAAATCAACCAACTACATCGAAAAATCTGCTGAATCAACAAAAGAAGCAGCACTGGTAAAACTAAATATAACGTGGAAAAACTGTACCAGCATAAGAGGCTGCGTTTAAAACCGACTGCTTGGACTGCATTAACTGTGCCGGCAAAATCAAAACCAACATTAAAGGCAAGATGGCCAGAGAGGTTTAGAGTGTGTTGGCAGGCGTTAATTGGGATGACACGCACGCACACTTTAAAATTTTTTCAGCATTGTTAAATATGCAACAAACAATGTTAATTTTTAAACAAATGTGTTGTTTTTAACTTGTGCGGGCAGTTTTTTACTTCCGACCTGAACCGGCAGCTTGCACCGTCAGCTTATATCGGCATCCTATGGCGGCAGCCTGTACCGGCATCATATGACGAAATTTTTATACTAGCAGCTTATACCAACAGTTTGTACCGGCAACTAGCACCGGCATCTTATGGCAGTAGCTTGTACCATCAGTTTATGCCGGCAGCTTTTAGCTTTCAATCTAAACCAACAGCTTAAGTCAGCAGCCTAAACATGCAGCTTATACTATCAGCCTATACCACCAAATATTAACAAGAGGAGGGATTACATGAATAATAACAGTATCACGCTATGCAGGTGCATGGAGGAAACAGAAGAGGAAAAATTCCGGAGAATAGAAGAAGTTATTGATGAGTACAGGAACGAGGGGGGAAACTTGATACCGATTCTGCACATGGCGCAGGGGATATACGGGTACCTTCCGCTTGAGCTCCTGCAGTTTATAGCGGATAAACTGGGCAAGCCGCTGTCGGAAGTCTACGGGGTGACGACATTCTATTCGTTCTTTTCTACAAAACCGCGGGGAGAAAACACCATAAGGGTATGTCTTGGCACCGCATGTTATGTAAGGGGCGGAAAGAAAATTGTTGAAAAACTCAAGCAGATTTTAGGGGTTGATGTGGGAGAAACAACGGAGGACCGGAAATTTACGCTTGAAGTCATGAGGTGTATGGGGGCGTGCGGCCTTGCACCTGCCATGACAATAAACGACAAGGTCTATAAACAGGTAAATCCCGACAAGCTTGAGTCCATTATCGAGAAATATTAATAAATGTAAAACGAAATGGAGTGATAGGAGTATATGAGGGAGGAAATTAACAAGAACATTTGCCAGGATATAATTCAAATACGGTCAAAAGAAGATTTAGCAAGGATAAAGGAAGATTACATCAGCAAGACAAGCCAGTACAAGTACAGGGTTATGATATGTGCGGGTGCGGGATGTATTTCGTCAAATTGTACCAGTGTTAAAGAAGCATTGCTTAAATCCTTGCACGAGACGAACCTGCAGGATAAGGTCCTGGTGGCTGAAACCGGGTGCATGGGCACTTGCGACGTGGGACCGGTCATGCTGGTAATGCCGGGCGAGGTTTTCTATACTAAACTGGAACCTTCGGTTATCCCGGGTATCGTGTATTCCCATTTTGTCAACGGAAAAATTAAAACAGACAATACCTATTTTGACAAGAGTAAAAATGAATATATACCTTACTTGAAAGATATAGACTATTTCAAGGAACAGGTGAAAATCGCATTAAGGAATTGCGGCAGCGTGGATTATTCATCCCTTGAAGAGTACATAGCAAATGATGGATACATGGCACTGGCAAAGGTGCTCGGGGAAATGTCGCCTGCCCGGGTCGTGGAAGAAATCATAAAATCAGGTTTAAGAGGCCGGGGCGGCGGGGGCTTTCCCACGGGCATAAAGTGGCAGGCGGGATTAAAAGCGGAAGGCAAAGAGAAATATATCATTTGCAATGCGGATGAAGGTGACCCGGGTGCGTTCATGGACAGGAGCATACTGGAAGGGGACCCCCATTCCGTTATTGAAGGCATGATAATAGGGGGATATGCCATCGGGGCGTCGAAGGGGTATGTTTACGTAAGGGCTGAATACCCGCTTGCAATAGAAAGGCTCCAGGATGCCATCATGAAAGCCCGCAAGGCCGGCTTGCTGGGGAAAAACATTATGGGGGGCGATTTTGACTTTGATATTGAAATAAGAATAGGTGCAGGGGCTTTTGTATGCGGAGAGGAAACAGCCTTGATGCAGTCGATAGAAGGAAACAGGGGAGAGCCTACGCAAAAACCGCCCTTCCCGTTTGAAAAAGGCCTTTTTGGAAAGCCCACCATTATCAACAACGTTGAAACCTTTGCCAATGTCCCCCCGATTATTATCAGGGAAAGCGAGTGGTTTGCTAACCTTGGAACGGGCAAAAGCAAGGGGACCAAGGTGTTTGCCCTGGCGGGGGATGTGAATAACACCGGCCTTGTTGAAGTACCAATGGGCATTACCGTTGGTGATATTGTTTACAAGATCGGCGGCGGGATTCCAAAACAAAAAGCATTTAAAGCGGCTCAAACCGGCGGTCCCTCAGGGGGATGCCTTACCAGGGAGCACCTTAATACCCCGATAGATTATGATTCCCTTACGGAGCTTGGAACCATCATGGGGTCCGGCGGATTAATAATCATGGATGAAGATACGTGCATGGTCGATATGGCAAGGTTTTTCATGGAATTTGTACAGGATGAGTCATGCGGGAAATGCGTGCCTTGCAGGCTTGGGACCAAAAGGATGCTTGAAATCCTTGAAAGAATAATAAGGGGAGAAGGCAGGGAAGGGGATATCAAGCTCCTGGAGGAAATCGCGTACATGGTAAAGGAAGCAGCCTTGTGCGGGCTGGGCCAGACTGCTCCAAATCCTGTCCTCAGTACTATCAGGAACTTCAGGGAGGAATACGAGGAACACATCAAGCATAAGTACTGCCAGGCGGGAGTATGCGCGGACTTGTTTATTTCCCCGTGCCAGAATGCGTGCCCTGCCGGCGTCAACGTACCTGGATATATTGCATTAATAGCTGCCGGGAGGGTAAGGGATGCGTACAACCTGATAAGGAAAGAAAATCCTTTTCCTGCCGTATGCGGGAGGGTTTGTACCCATCCCTGCGAAAGCAAGTGCAGGAGGGGGCAGCTTGATGAACCCATTGCAATTGCAGATTTGAAGAGGTACGCGGCGGATTACGTGATGGCACACGAGGAGCCATACATGGACCTGGTGTTCCCGAAGAAGGGCAAGAGTGTCGGCATTATAGGGGCAGGACCTTCAGGGCTAACGTGCGGCTACTACCTTGCAAGGCTTGGATATGACGTGGATGTTTATGAAGCGCATAACGTGGCAGGAGGGATACTTGCCTTCGGGATACCGGAATACAGGCTTCCGAAGCATGTGCTCGAATATGAGATAAAACAAATAGAGCAGGCAGGGGTGAAGATACACCTTAATACGGAGGTAGGCGTTGATATAAGCTTTTACAAGTTAAAGGAGAAGCATGACGCGATTTATATAGCCGCGGGAACACAATTCTCGAGAAAAGCTGATATCCCGGGCGAAGATATGAAAGGTGTATACCATGGCCTCGAGTTCTTGAGGGATGTCAACCTTGGAAAGGACGTCAAGGTTGGCGACAAGATCGCTGTCATCGGCGGGGGGAATACTGCCATAGATTCAGCCAGGACTGCTTTGCGGTTGGGTGCCAGGGAAGTTACAATCCTGTATAGAAGGGGCATAGAAGATATGCCAGCAGATAAAAGGGAAATAGAAGATGCTATTAATGAGGGGATAAAAATAGTGCCTTACGTATCGCCCGTAGAATTTATCGGTGAAGACAGGGTTACGGGGGTGCGGTGCATCAGGATGGAATTGGGCGAATTTGATTCAAGCGGCAGGAGAAAGCCAAGGCCCATCAAGGGGACGGAATTTACAGTAGATGTTGACATGGTTATCCCCGCCGTGAGCCAGTATTCGGATTTGCCGTTTATAAACAAGGAGGAACTGGAAGTCACAAGATGGGGAACATTTATCACGGACGGCGATACATTGATGACGAAGATGAAAGGCATATTTGCCGGCGGAGACGTTGTAAGGGGTTCGGATACGGTGATTACGGCCATTGCCGACGGGAAAAAGGCGGCAAAATCCATAGATATTTATCTTGGGGGCAATGGAATCCTTAACACCGGGGAAGATATAGAAATACCAATGGCGACGGACGAAGAGGAAATCGTGGAGCATGAGAGATTTCCCATGAAATATCTTGACCCGGAAGAGCGAAAGAAATCTTTTGATGAAGTTGCGGCCGGTTTCCATAAATTAAATGCTATTGCCGAAGCAATGAGATGCTTGAGATGCGACAGGAGGGTTTAGTTATGGTGAATTTAACTATAAATGGCAAGAAAATTTCGGTACCCGAGGGTACGACAATACTTGAAGCAGCAAAACAGAACAACATAATGATACCGACTTTATGCTACATGGAGGGAGTACACAGTTTTGGTTCCTGCAGGATATGCGTGGTTGAAGTGGAAGGAGCAAAAACCCTCCAGGCATCATGTATAACTGCTGTAAGAGAAGGAATGGTTGTCAGGACAAATACTGAGGAGGTCAGGAAAACAAGGAAGCTGATATACGAGCTTGTTCTTTCCGACCACCCCAAGGATTGCCTTAATTGTGCAAGAAACCAGGACTGCGAACTGCAAAAGCTGGGCGAGATTATACAGATAAGCGAGTCAAGATTCGAGGGAGAAAAATCAAAAGTAAAAATTGATGATTCCTCGCCTTCAATAATTAGGGATTCATCCAAATGTGTCTTGTGCAGGAGGTGTGTGACCGTCTGCAATGAAATACAGGGGGTGGGGATATTAAATGCACAGCAGAGGGGATTTAGGACAACTATTGCCCCAGCTGCAGACTTGCCGCTAAGTTCCGTTGATTGCAGTTATTGCGGGCAGTGTACCACCGTATGCCCTGTCGGAGCCCTCCAGGAGAATGAATCCATGTGGAGGGTGTGGCAAGCCCTAGATGACAAGCGGAAAAGGGTGGTTATCCAGACGGCTCCTGCCATAAGGGCGGCCCTTGGCGAAGAATTCGGATATGAACCGGGCACCCTGGTTACGGGAAAAATGGTGACGGCCCTTAAGCTTATGGGATTTGACGATGTCTTTGACACGAATTTTGCCGCAGATTTGACCATAATAGAAGAGGGAAACGAGTTCCTGCAAAGAATAAAGAGGGCTTTTTCGGGGGAAGAGGTTGCCTTGCCGATGGTCACCAGCTGCAGCCCCGGCTGGGTTAAGTTCGTGGAGCATAATTTCCCCGGGGAGCTTGACCACATTTCAACCTGCAAATCCCCCCACATGATGATGGGAGCCCTTGTTAAATCCTACTACGCGGATAAGATTGGCATAGACCCGGAGGACATATTTGTAGTTTCTGTCATGCCGTGTACCGCGAAAAAATTCGAAATTACAAGGCCGGAAATGGTTAATAACGGGGTTCCCAATGTAGATGCGGTTATAACGACAAGGGAGCTTGCAAGAATGATAAAGGAGGCGGGAATCGATTTTAAAACATTGGAGGATGGCGAATTTGACAATCTATTGGGGCTTTCCACCGGCGCAGCGGATATTTTTGCAACCACAGGCGGCGTTATGGAGGCTGCCTTGAGAACCGTGTACGAAATTATAACCGGGCGGGAGATACCTTTCGAAAAACTGCACGTTACCCCGATTATGGGCTTGGAGCAGGTCAAAACCGCAGAAATCAAAATTGAAAACCCACTGGATGAGTACAGGTTCCTCAATGGTGTTACCGTTAAAATCGCTGTAACGAGCGGGCTTGCAGGGGCAAGAAAGCTCATGGAGGAAGTCGAAAAAGGGCAATCCCCTTACCACTTCATTGAAGTCATGGGCTGCCCGGGTGGTTGCATCAGCGGGGGCGGCCAGCCAAGGCCTACCAATGACGAAACCAGGAAGAAGCGAATGGAAGCCATATACAAGGAGGATGAAGGGAAAGAGCTCAGGAAATCCCATGAAAACCCGTTCATAAAGAAAATATACGAGGAATTCCTGAAGGAGCCACTTGGGCATAAGTCCCACGAACTGCTGCACACCCATTATATGGCACGGGTGTGACAGGGATGACAGGGGGACGGGGGTAATGACACACGTGACAAGGGAACGGGGGTAGTGACACACTGGAACCGTCCCCTGTTTTGATGTTAATAATCGATAGCCATATTTTGACCGTAAAATATCTCGTCCATTTCTTTCATTAACCGTTGGGTTATTTTCCTTGCTTCACCCGCATGAAGCTCATCCTTGGACAAACCAAAAAGGTAATTATCAAGGTCGAATTCCTTTAGCTTGCACTTTGTATGGAAAATATTCTCCTGGTATACATTTACATCTATCATGTAATAACGATCAAGCACTTCCTTCGAGATGAAACTTTGGATCGAGGTAAGATTTTGATCGTTAAAAATTTTCCTGCCTGTTATATCCCTTGTAAATCCCCTGACCCGGTAGTCAATAGTCATAATATCTGCATCAAAGCAGCTGATAAGATAATTAAGGGCATTTAATGGCGATATTTTTCCGCAAGTTGAAACATCAATATCGGCACGAAACGTGCAAACGCCCCCATCAGGGTGATATTCCGGGTAGGTATGAACTGTAATGTGGCTTTTATCAAGATGTGCCACTACGGATTCGGGTTTTATATTTTTTGCACTGCTTGCCTTGCTAATAATACAAGCATTATCAGCATTGTTTTCATCACTATTATCAAAACGATTTGTATCAAAATTACTTGTCTCAAGATCGAGATTATTCGCATCAAGGGAGTGACAATTGCCGCGGGGGATAATATTATTTACTGGTTCTTCACTCACTAGGAGTGTTACACTGGCCCCTTGCGGGTCATAATCCTGTTTGGCAATATTAAGTATATTTGCTCCGATAATTTCCGTAACATGTTTTAAAATTTTTGTAAGCCTTTCTGCATTGTACTGTTCATCTATATATGATATATAAGCATCTCTGTCAAACACCGTTTTTGTGTAGCATATGTCATACATGTTGAATGACAAGGTTTTGGTGAGATTGTTGAATCCAAACAACTTTATTTTGTTGTTTTTCATTTTGCCATTATCAACCTCCTTTGAAAAACAAGTGTTGAACGGTTATTATATATTCTAACATGATTGTTTTTAATGCAGTGCCTCCTTTCTTGTGAAAAGTAATTTTACTCAATAACCAAGTTCAAGTCAAGCCTAAGTCCTGTAGCTTCCGTTTATTTTAACATAGTCATATGATAAATCGCAGGTCCACATCCTGTCGGAGAACTTGCCTTCCTTTAATTTCAATGTAATTACGATATTCTTCTGCTGGAGTATGCTCTTGGCTTTTGCCTCGTCAAAAGCAACGGCAGCCCCGTTTTTGCATACCAACAGGTTCCCCAGGTAAATGTCAACTTTTTCAGGATTAAAGGATGCACCTGAATAGCCTGCTGCATTCAGAATCCTTCCCCAGTTGGCATCTTCGCCAAACAAGGCAGTTTTAACAAGGGGTGATTTTGCAACAGCGCTTACTATATTATACGCATCTTTTTCGCTGGCTGCACCTTCCGCAATTATTTCCACGAACTTGGTTGCCCCTTCGCCATCCATGGCTATCATCCTGGCAAGCTCGGTACAAACATAGTTGATGGCATCCTTGAACCTCTTGTAATCCTTGTCTTCATTTATTATCGGCGGATTATCAGCCATCCCGTTTGCCAAAATAACCACCATGTCGCAGACGCTCGTATCTCCATCAATGGAAACCCTGTTAAACGTGTGGCTTACAACCTCGCTCAAGGCTTTTTGCAAAAGCCCCCTTGATATGTTTATATCCGTTGTAATAACCCCTATTAACGTGGCCATTTGGGGGTGAATCATGCCTGAGCCTTTTGCCATACCTCCTATAACAACAGGTTTTCCTTGTATATTAAACTCTATGGCGATTTCCTTGGGAACCGTGTCAGTAGTCATTATTGCTTCCAAAGCATCATGGCCGCCATCAGGTGACATTTCTGAAACAAGCTGTTCAATTGCAGGCTTGATAACCTCCATGTTTAAGGGAACGCCTATAACGCCGGTGGAACCAACAAGAATATTTTCGGGCATGCATTCCAGGTACGGGGCTGTCAATTCGGCAATTTCCTTTGCATCCCGGTAGCCTTGCTCACCCACGCATGCATTGGCATTACCGCTGTTTATGACAATGGCGGTGGCATACCCGCTCTTTATATGCTCCATGGTTACCTGCAATGAATGGCCCTTCACGATATTGGTGGTAAAGACTCCCGCTGCTGCCGCGAGGTCCTCTGAACAAACTATTGCCAGGTCCTTCTTCCCGTTTTTCTTAATGCCACACGATATTCCTGCGGCAAAAAAACCTTCAGATGCCGTAACACCTCCGTCTATAAGACGCATACATTTCACTCCAGTCAAATCCAGATTCATTTGTTTTGCAAATTATTTGCAAATGCTTTGCAAAAAACAAACGTTTACATAAAGCGAAATCTAAATCATTTAAATTATACAGAAATAGGTGCTAATGTTCAATGATTTTTGCTAAAAATTTATATATTTTTTACCGCATTGCAATGCAGGCACAGCAAGCTATCTTCACAACAAGCACCTCGGAAAGAACTGCCTTGCCGGCCAGCTTCAATGATATATCGAGCCATCCCGGCAAGGCATCGCAAGTATATTGCCCGCTGTTCAACATATTGTTCAAGCCATTGCTATTCACTGAGCTGCTTGATTCTTTCCAGCACCTTGTCGTACATTTCCTGGTAAGTTGCCTTCTTGGTTCTTTCTTCCTGGACTATTTTTTCCGGCGCCCTGGTGACAAAATCTTGGTTGGAAAGCTTGTTATTTACCCTTTCCAATTCCTTCTCCAGGTGGATTTTTTCCTTCTTAAGCCTTTCAATCTCTTTGTCTATATCTATTAATTCTTCCAGGGGGATGAAAACTTCAGCCCCTGGGATAACTGCGCTGGCTGCATTTTTCGGTATACTGCTTTTTTCATCCAGTACCTGGACGCCCGAAGCAAAGGCCAGTTTTTCGATAAAGCTTCTGCCTTGGCAAATAATATCCTTTACTTCTTCTTCTTGCGTTACAAATAAAGCTTTTGCTTTTCTCGAGGGGGGAACGTTCATTTCAGCTCTCATGTTCCTGATGCTCCTTATGGCTTCCATAATGATTGCCATTTTATCAAGCACCTCGATGAAGTTGTATTCCTCATTGTATTTAGGCCACGAGGAAATCATTATACTCGGGGATTCAACAACCAGGTGCTTGTATATTTCTTCGGTGATAAACGGCATGAACGGGTGCAACAGCTGCAGGGCTGTTTTCAGCACGTAGTTCAGGACATACTGCGCTTCAAGCCTTGTCGGATTTTCCCTGTCATAGAGCCGTGGTTTAACCATCTCCACGTACCAGTCACAGTATTCTTCCCATATGAAATCATAGATTTTTTGCAGGGCGATTCCCAGTTCAAACTTTTCAAGGTTATTGGTTAATTCACTTATTAAATCATTAATCCTGCATAATATCCACTTGTCCGTAATTTCGAACTTGCCAGTATCAACGGACGAGAAGTCAATTTCTTCATCGAAATTCATCAAAACAAACCGTGCGGCATTCCATATCTTGTTTGCAAAATTCCTTCCCGCCTCGACTTTTTCGGCTGAAAATCGCAAGTCGTTGCCGGGTGAAATGCCGATTGTCAATGCAAACCTCAAGGCATCGGTTCCATATTGCCTAATTATTTCAAGGGGATCTATTCCATTCCCCAGTGACTTGCTCATTTTCCTGCCCAGGGCATCCCTTACTATGCCGTGAATAAATACGTACTTGAAAGGTTCCTTTTTCATATGTTCAAGACCGGAAAAGATCATCCTGGCAACCCAGAAGAATATTATATCGTAACCCGTAACGAGCACATCAGTCGGGTAGAAGTATTTCAAGTCTTCCGTCATTTCAGGCCAGCCGAGGGTGGAGAAAGGCCACAGGGCTGAACTGAACCAGGTGTCAAGGGTACCGGGGTCCTGCTCAATGTTGGTACTGCCGCACTTTTCACATTCCTGCGGGGCTTCCCTTTTTACCATTACGTGGCCGCAGTCCATGCAGTAGTATGCCGGTATCCTATGCCCCCACCACAACTGCCTTGAGATGCACCAATCCTGTATATTTTCCATCCAATTAAAATATATCTTGGAAAACCTTTCGGGGATGAATTTTATTGTACCGTTTTTCACCGCTTCTATCGCGGGTTCGGCA
>JAAZDH010000014.1 GCA_012512865.1 Clostridiaceae bacterium
ATTGACAGCCGCCCGGTGTTTGTAGCTGCCCAGGATTTTACCGTGATCGGCGGCACGCTTGGGGAAGCACATGCAAGTAAAATTGTAAAAGCGATGGATATGGCAATGAAAATGGGGGTCCCTTTCATATCTATTAATGATTCCGGAGGAGCGAGGATCCACGAGGGTATCAATGCATTAAGCGGGTATGGAGATATATTCTTGCGCAATACACTGGCATCAGGAGTCATTCCCCAGGTTTCGTTGATAATGGGTCCTTGCGCAGGAGGTGCCTGTTATTCACCTGCAATTACCGATTTTATTTTCATGGTGGAAAACCATGGCCAGATGTTTATTACGGGAAACCAGGTTATTAAAGCGGTAACAGGTGAGGATGTTTCCCAGGAGGAGCTTGGTGGTGCTTCCGTACATAGCTCGAAAAGTGGAGTAGCCCATTTTAAGTTTTCTTCGGAAGAAGAATGCATAGCTAATGTAAGAAAGCTTATAAGTTTTTTGCCTGACAATAATCTTTCAGGAGTTCCCGTGCAGGCCACGGGCGACGATTTGAACAGGCTTTCGCCTGATTTGATTGACCTGATACCGGATGAAGCAAACAAACCCTATGATATGATGGATATTATAACACGGGTTATAGACAACGGTGATTTTTTTGAAGTACACAAGAACTATGCCCAGAATATCATAGTTGGATTTGCAAGGATGAACGGGAAGACCATCGGGATTGTCGCCAACCAGCCCAAGGTCATGGCCGGAAGCTTGGATGTCAATTCATCGGACAAGGCTGCAAGATTTGTAAGGTTTTGTGATGCCTTTAATATTCCATTGGTAACTTTTACAGATGTACCTGCATTTTTACCCGGGGTGGACCAGGAACATAACGGCATAATACGCCATGGAGCCAAATTGCTGTATGCGTTTGCCGAGGCAACGGTTCCAAAGGTTAACATTATCGTCAGGAAGGCATATGGAGGGGCATATATAGCAATGAACAGCAAAACATTAGGAGCAGATATGGTTTTTGCCTGGCCTACTGCTGAAATTGCTGTAATGGGCGCCGAAGGAGCGGCAAATATCATATTCAGGAAGGAAATTGCATCGGCAGAAGATCCCATTGCTACCAGGAAGGAAAAAATAGAAGAATACCGCAACAAATTTTCAAATCCATATGTTGCAGCAGCAAGGGGATTTGTGGACGATGTAATTGATCCCGCCGCAACAAGGCCTATGATTGCCCGGGCCCTTGAAATGCTTAATGGCAAAAGAGAAAGCAGGCCCCCTAAAAAACACGGAAATATACCCTTGTAAACAATATTTGATACTTTATAATATATTTCTAACGATCATCTTTTTTAACGTGCTGTAGAATTACAGCATGAAATAGATACATGAAATAAAGGCACGACAATATAATGTATGGCATTATAGTGTGAGCTTAAGGTATGAAATTAATGAAAGGTGCATTAAATTATAAAACAATCAAAAATTATGGTTTGGGGGAATTTAGCAATGAAAAAATACTTAATTACAGTTAACGGAAATAAATATGAAGTTGAAGTAGAAGAAATAGCCAGTGGAGAAACGGTAAGGTATACAGCGCAAGAGAGGGAAAAACCGGCACAGGATACTGTTCCTGCACAGGCAAGCACAGCGACAAGTACAACGAAAGCAACCACTGCGGCGGCAGCTGATGCAGCAACAAATACTGCGCCTGCAGCGCAGGCAAAAGAAGAAACCGTAAGCGCTGGAGTTCCTTCCGGGGCTCACACTGTTACTGCACCAATGCCCGGTGTGATTCTTTCCGTGAATGTGAATACCGGTGATACGGTTAAAAGAGGAGACGTGTTGCTGGTACTGGAAGCCATGAAAATGGAAAATGAAATTGTTGCCCCGGTAGATGGCAAAATTGCATCTGTTAATGTTGGAAAAGGTGCTTCCGTTAACGTTGGAGATGTATTGGTGTCTATCAGCTAATATACTCGATAGATGGTGATATCTGCCAAGGAAGACCAGGATAAACATGGTATTTAGAAGGAGAGATGTAGCAATGGCTAAAGTTCGAATAACGGAAACTATTTTGAGGGATGCCCACCAGTCGCTGGTGGCAACCAGGATGAAAACAGGGGACATGCTTCCCATATTAGAAAAACTGGACAATGTAGGGTATCATTCCCTGGAATGCTGGGGAGGAGCAACCTTTGATTCCTCATTGCGGTTTTTGCTGGAGGATCCATGGGAAAGGTTAAGGAATATAAGAAAAGCTGTTAAGAATACAAAACTGCAAATGCTGTTAAGGGGCCAAAACCTCTTGGGCTACAAGCATTACGCGGATGATGTGGTGGAGTATTTCGTACAAAAGGCGATTGACAATGGCATTGATATTATACGTATATTCGACGCTTTAAATGATGTTCGCAATATACAGACCGCGATAAAAGCATGCAAGAGGGGAAAGGGCCATGCACAAGCCGCCTTGTGCTATACTATCAGCCCTGTACATGACCTTGAGCATTTTGTTAAAATTGCAAAGGATCTTGTCGATTTAGGAGCAGATTCCATATGCATAAAAGATATGGCTGGATTGCTGCTGCCTTACCCGGCTTATGAACTTGTCAAAGCTTTAAAGGAAAATATTAATATTCCAATACAACTGCATACCCACTACACCAGCGGCGTTGCTTCTATGACATATATAAAAGCAATCGAAGCAGGCGTGGATATTGTTGACTGCGCTATTTCACCCTTGGCGATGGGAACTTCCCAGCCACCCACTGAACCGCTTGTTGCTGCGCTTAAAGGTACACCGTACGATACAGGCTGCGATCTTGGATTATTGAGTGAAATTGCGGATTATTTCAAGGTCATAAAAGAAAAATTTGTTGAAAACAAATTACTTGACCTCAAAGTCATGGGTGTGGATGTAAATGCATTAAAATACCAGGTGCCCGGAGGAATGCTTTCCAATCTCGTA
>JAAZDH010000015.1 GCA_012512865.1 Clostridiaceae bacterium
ACCATATTGTCACCTTTGGTTGCCAGATGAACGAGAACGATTCTGAAAAGATTGCGGGAATGTTAAAAGAAATGGGTTACGAGGAAAGTGACAGGCTGGAGGAAAGCCACATAATAGTATACAATACATGTTGTGTCCGTGAACACCCGGAAAGCAAGGTTTTCGGCCATATTGGAGCATTAAAAAGCATAAAGGACAAGAGGCGGGATGTTGTTATCTGCATATGCGGCTGCATGGTGCAGCAGGAGGAAATAGTGAAAAAGATCGTTGAAAAGCACCGGCACGTGGATATAATACTGGGAACCCAAAACCTGCACAGGTTCCCCGAGATGTTGTATTCTGTTTTGATAAACAGGAACGTGGCGGTTGCCGTAAAAGATTGCGGTACATCCATAGTAGAAGGTATTCCAATAAAGCGGAAAGACAAGATAAGGGTATGGGTTACAATAATGCATGGGTGCAACAACTTCTGCTCCTATTGTATCGTACCATATGTCAGGGGCAGGGAAAGAAGCCGCAGGATGGAGGATATCATGGATGAAATAAGGGCATTGGCCGGGCAGGGATACAAGGAGGTAACATTGCTTGGGCAAAACGTCAATTCCTACGGGAAGGACCTGGACGGCAAGCCGCGTTTTGCAGAACTTCTTTACAAGGTAAATGAAATAAAGGGGCTGGAAAGGATACGTTTCACCACTTCACATCCCAAGGATTTGTCTATTGAGCTCATTCATGCCATGAGGGACTGCGAAAAGGTATGCGAGCATCTGCACCTTCCTTTACAATCAGGAAGCAGCAAGGTTCTAAAAGATATGAACAGGAAATATACAAAGGAACAGTACCTTGATTTGGTATCAGCGGTCAAGGAAAATATACCCGGTGTAGCCATCACAACGGATATTATAGTAGGTTTTCCCGGTGAGACGGATGAAGACTTCCTGGATACCTTGGATGTGGTTAAAAAGGTGGAATTCGACATGGCATATACTTTCATATATTCAAAGAGAAAAGGCACAAGGGCGGCGGAAAGGACCGACCTTGTACCGGGGGATATCGTAAAGGAAAGGTTCGATTCCCTGGTAAGAATTCAAAACGACATCAGCAAGCAGAAAAATGATTCTCTCTTGAACCGCACCCTTGAAATCCTGGTGGAAGGCTTGAGCAGAACAAGCGATAAGACATATACGGGAAGGACAAGGACAAACAAGGTTGTAAATTTCCCGGGAAATGAAAACATGGTGGGAAGCCTTGTTAACGTCAAGATAAAAAAGACCCTTACCTGGTCGCTGGAAGGTGAGGTTGTGCAATGAACAGCCTGACACCCATGATGCAACAATACATGGAGATAAAGGAGCAGTACAAGGATTGCATCCTATTTTTCAGGCTGGGCGATTTTTACGAGATGTTTTTTGATGATGCAGCTACTGCATCCCGGGAGCTTGAAATTGCACTTACGGGAAGGGATTGCGGCCTGGAAGAGAGGGCTCCCATGTGCGGTGTGCCTTTCCACTCCGTGGAGCCTTATATAGCAAAACTTGTGAGTAAAGGATACAAGGTGGCAATATGCGAGCAGGTTGAAGATCCGGCCCTTGCAAAGGGTATAGTAAAAAGGGAAGTAATAAGGGTCATAACCCCGGGTACGGTAATAGAATCATCAATACTCGACGAAAAGAAAAACAACTACCTTTTATCGGTGTATGAAGGTAAAGGCCTTTTCGGGCTTGCATTTTCCGATGTTTCCACGGGGGAGTTCCATGCCACCCAGATTATTTGGGGCAACACGACAAACAAGCTGATTGACGAAATAGGCAAGTATTCCCCGGCAGAGATAATCACAAATGCAAGCTTGTACGATAATGAAAAAATCATGGGCCTAATAAAGAATAAATTCAATGCTTATGTTTATCGTTTCGATGATGATCATTTTATATATGAAAATGCTGCAAAGGCAATAGAATCCTGCATTAACAACGTTGATATTATAAAAAGCGGCAAGGAACTGGCAATCCGTGCATCCGGGGCCTTGCTGACATACATCAGGCAAACCCAAAAAGCCGACTTTTCACATATCCAGGACATACACCTGTATGATATCGAAGAATACATGGTGCTTGATTTGTCTTCAAGAAGGCACCTGGAGCTCACTGAAACCATGAGGGACATGAAGAAAAAAGGTTCTCTTTTATGGGTTTTGGACAGGACCGTGACGGCCATGGGTGGCAGAACAATTAGAAGGTGGATTGAACAGCCCCTGGTCAGGATCGAAGATATAGAGGAAAGGCTTGAGGCTGTTGCCGAAATGAAGGAAAAATACATTTTGCGAATGGAAACCATGGAATTGTTGAAAAGGGTCTACGACATTGAAAGACTTATCGGCAAAATAGCCTTCGGCAACGTCAACTGCAGGGACCTGGTATCCTTGAAAAATTCAATCGGGCAGGTTCCGTTCATAAAGAACTTGTTGGAAAGATGCCAGAGCAGTTTTGTTGTAAAGAATAATTCCAGGATGGACACACTTGATGACATATATGAACTTATTGACAAGGCCATCATGGATGATCCACCTTTCATGGTAAAAGAGGGAGGCATAATAAAAGACGGGTACAACGAAGAAGTTGACAGGCTAAGGAAAATATCCAGGGAAGGCAAGGACTGGATAGCATCCATCGAGAAGGAGGAGAGGGAAAAAACCGGCATAAAAAACCTGAGAGTTGGTTACAACAAGGTATTCGGGTATTACATAGAAGTTACGAAATCCTACTATTCCCTCGTGCCGGAAAACTATATCAGGAAGCAGACCCTTGCAAACATGGAAAGGTACATAACGCCGGAATTAAAAGAAATCGAGGACAGCATCCTGGGTGCCGAAGAAAAGCTGATGGACCTGGAATATAAT
>JAAZDH010000118.1 GCA_012512865.1 Clostridiaceae bacterium
ATTGATGAAATGAATGCATTAGCATGGAGAAAAGTATGGGAAGCTTGGCACCAGAAATATCCTTCTGAATGTATAGAAAGTCCTTGTTTAATAGATTATCTTGTATATAGAGTTATTGGAAAAGAGTTTTGCAAGGAAAGCTTATCAATATTTGAACGCGAAACTAAACAGCATACCTTCAAGTGGCACTCTGCAAGGAACAGGACATGTCAAGTTTGTTATAGGAATGGGACTAACAATAGAGCGCATGTTATAAAAAGGGTTTTGCCTTGTACAGATTCTGAAGGATACCTGGTAATCCAGAGTAACATATTTGTTTCTGGGAATAACGCTATTTTACCCGGTATTAGTGAGTGTCCTTTTGTACCAGTCTGTGAACCAAGAACCAGTAGTTTCAGGAAGTTAAACCCGCCAAAATCTATCAGTATTCTAGGCCAAACCGGCTGGGAAACTGCAAAAACAAGGGCAATTGAAGGCGGGGGAGGCTTGATGTCATAAATAGATTTGAAGAATAAGTTATTAAAAATACTAAGATGAAAAGGATTAAGAGCAAAGTTGGATAACTATAGCTTCGACTACCAAACTCAACATAGTGTAAAATCTTAGTATAATAAAAAAACTACTCGTTAACAAAAATCATGGTGATTTTTTACCTTTGATTATCATCTCCATGCTCATTCTTGCCTGCGTATCCAACATCGTTTCAACCAATGAAATTATTAAAAAGACCAATAAAAACATTTAGATAATTTGCGGTTGATAATGATGAGGATTAACAGCATACTTACGAATGCGAAGAGTTGTGCAAATATACTACTGATCAACATCAACAGGATTATGACTCAAATGAGTACGCCTGATAAAGCCGAAATTGCAGATATAAAGCTAATAAGCATGTTGAATAATGAGCTTGCTTTCGTCAACCTGGAATTTCCAGAGGTCGAGTCGGTTATATTCATCAGCGCCGACAACCGGATATGCCGGATAATCTATAACAAGGACTCCAATGAATTTACCCTGGAATTTATTTTTATTTCGAAGGAGAGCCTGAAAACACTTCCCCTGGGGCTTGTATATTTTGTGGGCCAGTTTTCAACAGAGTGAGGGCCTGTGGGAGCTTCCCTGGTAATTGCCAGTTTCCCGGTAATTATTATTTACCTGGTATTTAGTGACAAGATGGAACGGGCCATATCCATAGAAGCCGCGTTGAAAGGGTAAGCCGGCAGCATGGTGAATTGGTGAGCTTGGTACAAGTCTTGATGAAAACCACCGTTGTCTTTAGTGTGGGGCAGGTATTTTACAATCATGAAGCTATACTATTATTGAATTCCCAGTTATCATATAGTATAATAGTATTATAGAAATTAGAGGTGGTTTCATATGAAAATATCTACAAAAGGCCGGTATGCCCTCAGGTTTATGGTTGATTTGGCGCAAAACAGCGGCGGAGAATGTGTTTCGCTTAAGGATGCATCAAGACGGCAGGGCATATCTATAAAGTACCTTGAGCAGATTGTGGCTATTCTTGTAAAAGAGGGGCTTATCAGGAGCATACGGGGAAACCAGGGAGGATATATGCTGGCTAAAACTCCTTCCGAATATACCGTGGGAGAAATACTGCGGTCAGTCGAAGGAAACCTGGTACCGGTTGCCTGCCTGGAAAACCAGGTAAACCTTTGTCCGAGAAAGAATGTCTGCCCGACGATCGGTTTTTGGAAAGGCCTGCAAGAGGTTGTGAATAAATACGTTGATTCTTATACCCTTGAGGATTTGGCCAAGGTTCCCGTGCCCGAAGAACACCTGGATTTTATAATATGATTAAAATAAAAAATAAAAATAATTATTGACAAATAGAAATAATCACCATATAATCTTTCCTATTAAACATATAGGAAAAGTAATATTTGACCACAGGGAAATTATGTTATAAAGGAAGCTATAAGGAAAGTAATAAAGGAAGATATAAGGAAAGCTATAAAGGAAGCTAAAGGAAAAGTTATAAAAGAATCGATAGAGAAGCTATAAAGGTAGCAATAAGGAAAGCCATAATAAAGAAAGAGATAAAAGTAGCTATAAAGGAAGCTGTAAGGAAAGTTATAAAAGCTATAAGGGAAATTATAATAGAAGTTATATGGGAAGTTATATTTTAAGGGA
>JAAZDH010000119.1 GCA_012512865.1 Clostridiaceae bacterium
ATTCTATTGTTAATTACTAAAAAAATAATAATTACATATCTCTTTAGATTTATTTGTTTTAAAGCATGAGTACTTAATATTTTATATTCCTCTTAAATATCAGTTTTGTACTTTAATCATGACATTCTTCATACTAGGCTATAAATGTAGCTCAAACATTTGTTTCTACTACATTCAAACTCTAGAAACTATCTCCTAATTTTTTTCGCAAGCAATTCAATGATTCCACAAATAACTAAAATTTCTCACGCCACTTAAATTATTGATAAGTGAAAAGCTTTCTTATCTCTTCCATATATGCTTTTATTACAAACTGCCTATCATATTCTCTTTCCATCTTCCTACGTCCAGCAATACCCATTAATTTTTTCTTTTCATAAGGTAACTCTATAAATTTTACTATCGTTTCAACCAAGCTGTCAACATTCTTGACTTCAAACCCAAGCCCGCTAACACCTTCATCAAAAGTATCTTGGCATCCAGGGACTCTTGATGCTAATACAGGACGGCCAGTAGATGCAGATTCAAGTAACACATTTGCTGTTCCTTCATGATAAGACGGTAATATTGTTGCATGGCTATTCTTAATAAAAGAGTGCACATTATCCTGCCTGCCATGATATGTAATAATACCTTTTTCTTGTAGTTCTTTTAGTTTTTCGATATAGTTCTCTTCGCAATCTCCAACCAAATCAAAGTGTACATTTGGATATTTAGCTTTAATTCGGGTAGCAGTATCTAATAATTCATTTATTCCCTTATCTTTCATAATACGTCCAATAAATAAAAATTTAATCTCGTCATCGTCATCTGGATATTCCTCAAAACAATGGTAATTAAGATTAACTCCTGACCTAGGAATTAACCTAGTTTTGCTGATTGCAATTTTATTATCTAAGAAAAGTCTTTGATTTGAGCTGTTCTGGAAGAAAACACATGAAGCTTTTTTAAGGCCAATTTTATACAGCTTTAATGCAATTTTTTTCATTATTCCATTGTTTTCAATTGAAGTACCTAATCCTGTAATATTTACTAAATATGGTATTTGCAGCAATCTACATGCAATACCTCCATATACATTAGGTTTGATGGTGTACGTCAGTACTATATTCGGTTTTTCCTTTTGTATAATTCGTATATAGTTAAGCAATAACTTGAGATCAGAAATTGGATCAGTACTTCTCCTTTTAATTCTAGTTTCAATAATATTACATCCTATTTTTTTAAAGAAAACAGTCTTTGTATCAACTGGAGCAGAAATACTTATACAATAGTCTTGATTAATTAATTCATCAATTAGCTCTCTACGAAAACTATAAAGCCCATTTATTGAATTTGTTAAGACTAATATTCTTTTCATTTATCTTGCTCCTTTACGTTTATCTATACCTATTTATACCTAAACACTTTTTTATCTTCACTACATCTTAAGAATCTAGCAAGATTTCCTATACTACAGCTGAACTTGGTTTATTATTCTTAAAACAACTGAATTCATACCAACAATTTGGTTTTTTCTATGTTTATTCAATTTCTAACAATTAGGCCACTATTTATGCAACAGCTTAAAGCAATACTCATACTGTTACCAACCGAAGCATTGATTTTATCAACTCTTATTAGTTAAATTTGTAGTCCCTTTAAACTTTTTCATCGTTACATTTTCACTTTCGTTTATTCCTTCTCGCCTAATTACTATCAAAAAAGTTAGCGCGAAAATTTTTAAGTCAAGCAAAAATGACATATTATCTACATATTCAATATCATACTCAAATTTTTCTTCCCAGCTTATAGCATTGCGACCTTTTATCTGAGCAAGGCCAGTTAACCCAGGTCTAATTAAAGCACAGACAGTTTTCAAAAAATACTTCTTAATAAACTTATTTCAACCAGAATTACTCCCAATAATCTTAACTTCATTATATTTCATCATATATACTCCTTCCTTATACTGTCCGATTAGTTCATCATTTGCTTTGCCGTCTATATTATTAATAATCATCTTTGGTATATTAACCCCACACTCATATGCATGTGGATATCCGCCACCAAAGCGGGGATTAACTTCAGAAATGCAGTATTCATCATTAACTTTAAAAATATCAATATCTATAATCCCTTTAAGTCCTGCTTTTTTGACAAACTCTTTAATCAAATTAAAAAGCTTTTCATCTTTTACAGAAACAGATTTTTCTGTTTCTCCCGCTCGCATCTTAATTTTCTCTTTTATAAATATTGCAACTGGCTCTCCTGATATCATGTCTATATAAGTATCTGCACCATATTCAGCACCGTCCATAAATTCTTGTATCATTAAATCGTTAAAGCGTTTAAATAAAACCTCAATCTCTTCTTTAGATTTTGCTTTATTGATATTAATACTAGCACTTCCCTTTATTGGTTTTACGAAAACAGGGTAGTTGATATTACCTAAATCTAAGTTCTTATAAAATGTTTCTTTATCTATATAGCTTTTTGCAGTTTCAAATCCATTTTGGGATAAAAACTTGTACATAGCATATTTATCAAAGCACATTTCTACTACTTCATAGTCTGAAATAATTGGTATTACTCCGATTTCTAAAAAATCTTGTTTATGCTTAGCAAGTATACTTAATTCAGGATCAATAAGAGATAAAACCGCCTTGATTTTATTTTCTTTACAAATTGAAAGAATTGTATCCAAATATTCTTCGTCATTTATTGTAGGAACAATAAAATGCTTATCTGCATCATAAAGAGCAGGTGCTAATTTGCTACAGTCTGTAGCTATAACCTGACCCCGGTTATTTAATTCTTTTCTAAAATATTGAATTATTTTATTTCTTGTACCACAACTTAATATTAATATGTTTATTTCTTCATTCATTAGTTAACTCCTCCAGATCATCGAAAAACAATGGTGTACCACCCGTATGTATAAATAGAATATTCTTGCCAGTAATTTGACATTTCTTGATGTATTCTTTCATTCCCCAATAAGCTTTTCCAGTATATGTCGTATCCAATGGTATTCCATCTTGAATTAAAACCTTCTTAATAGTTTGCAATATATCATAATTGTAAATACCATATCCACCTAGTACATAGTCGTCAATGAAGTTAATGAAATCAAAGTTAACATAGTCCATACCTTTACTTACTAAGTAATCATTGACACTATTTAAAACAACTTGTCTACCGTATGGATTTTTCCTTGCAATGCTTATACCTATTATTTTTCTATTATCTCCATTAATCAATTGACCGCAAATAAGTCCTGATTGAGTAGTTCCAGTACCAGAAGCATGAAAGATATAATCAAAATATAGACCATTATTTTTTTCATATTCTTTTATTTCATTGTATGTCTCTACATAAGCTTGAGTCCCAATATTGCCGTGTCCTCCTCCTTGTATAAAATATGGTATATATCCTTTATATTCTAGTTCTTTTATTTTTTTGCTAATTGTTTCTTCAACCTCAGATATAGTACAATATTTTATTTCTGTTCCAAAAAACTTAATCAATTTGCTGTTATAGTTAGGTTTACTCGTTTCTATTGGAGATATAATGCTACACGGTATCCCTTTAGATGCAGCTATGTTTGATATAATTCTACAATGATTAGACTTGCTACTACCATAAGTAACAACATAATCACAACCCTTTAATATTATATCTTCTAAAAATAGCATAGCTTTTCTGGCTTTATTTCCTCCAAAAGAAATTGGGAAAAGATCATCTCTTTTTATATAAAAATTATTATTTTTTAATTTTTCGCTTAGCTTATGTATAGGTGTTGCATTAAACTTTTCTATTTCCGAGCTATTAACCACATTGGTTTTATTTATATATTTTTCTAAGTTTAGTCCGTATAAGTACCTATCTATTTTTCGTCTATTGTAAATAAGATCATCTTTCAGTAGTCCTTCTTTCTCAAACCCAACCTTTTCAAACAGTTTTTGATCTGACCTATTACCAATTTCAGTATATAGGTAAATCTTATTTAGTTTTAACTCATAGTAAGCTATATCTATTAGTAATTTTGTTGCTGTATAAGCTATTCCTTTTCCTTTATACTTTTCTTCCCCTAGACAAATATAATATTCTGCCTTTTTGTTCTTCTGATCAATGTTTATCAAACCTATTAAACCGGCTGGTTCACCGTTGTAAGTTATTGTGTAATCTGCTCTATCTGCCCTATTCTTTATACTATTATACCAAATTAAAGTCTTATCCTCTCTTAATGGTAAATCATAATGAAGATACTTATTATTATTTTTATCATTTATCCAATTAACTTTATATGGTATATCTTTTTCTTCAAATTTTCTAATCGCTATACTCACGTATATCACCATTTGTTTTTAGTTTTTATTAAATATTAATATTTGTCTTAGAACTTAATGCAGTATCTTTTTCTGACTGAATATATATATTTTCTTGTCTGGTAATTTTTAGTATAGTTTTTAATAATATTTTTATATCAAGCCATATGCTGAATTTATCTATATATTCGACATCAATAAGAATTCTATCATCCCATGGAACAGAGTTTCTTACTGTAACTTGTGCTAATCCTGTCATTCCTGGTCTCATTTCAAATCTTCTTTTTTGAAAACAATTATAGTTTTCATACTTATACGGATGATATGGAACAGGTGGTCTTGGTCCTACTAAACTCATATCTCCTTTTAATACATTAAAGAGTTGTGGAAGCTCATCTAAACTAGTAGCTCTAAGGAATCTCCCAATACTAGTGATTCTATTGTCATTTTCACTTTTTACTATAAGTCCATCACCGATCTTCTCAGCATTAACTACCATAGTTCTAAACTTAATTATCTTAAACACCCTACCGTCTTTGCCCAGCCGATCTTGCCTAAAAATGACCGGCCCTTTTGAAGTTAATTTAATTAATATTGCAATAATAATTATTGTTGGAAAAGTAATAATTAATCCTAACAAACTTCCAAAAAAATCAATTAATCTCTTCACAAACAAGTTAACACCTCTCATACTACTCCCACAACCCCTTAACAACACTACACGCTCTTTCTAAATCTTCATCTGTCATTTTGGTGTCGCTAGGCAAGCAAACACCATTTTCAAATATCCTCTTTGAAATACCTTCACCAACGAAATCGCAAGCTTCATAAAATGGCTGTTCATGCATTGGCTTCCAGATTGGCCTTGATTCTATATTCTCTTTTTCAAGAGCTTCAATTATATCTATTGGCCTGACTTGTCCACTAAGTATTATACATGATAACCAATAATTAGGTTCATTCCATTCATTAACAGGCATGAACTGAATTCCATCCAGCTTGCCAAGTTCTCTCTTGTAATATTCAAATATATACTTCTTCTTAGCTACCCTCTGGTCTAATACCTTAAGTTGCCCTCTGCCAATTCCTGCAACAACGTTGCTCATTCTGTAATTGTAACCCAACTCACTATGCTGGTAATGTCTTGCTTTGTCCCTGGCCTGTGTTGCCCAAAATTTAACCTTAGCAATACCTTCTTCATTATCTGAAACTAACATCCCACCACCTGAAGTAGTTATGATTTTATTGCCATTAAAAGAAAAGACGCCATAATCTCCAAAGGTTCCAGTATATTTACCTTTATATGTAGTTCCAAGTGACTCCGCAGCATCTTCTATAAGAGTCACATTATTTTTCTTACATAACTCAATAATAGGATCCAAATCTGCAGAAAGACCGTATAAGTGAACAACCAAAACTGCCTTTACTCTATCCCCATACTTTTCAAAAGCTGTTTCTAAAGCTCCTAGATCCATATTCCAGGTTTTAATATTACTATCTATAAAAACCGGAATTGCATTTTGATATATAATTGGATTGGCTGTGGCTGAGAAAGTTAATGCTGGGCAGAATACAATATCTCCTTCTCCAACACCTGCAGCTTTTAATGCCATATGTATAGCTGCTGTTCCAGAGCTTAGCGCTGCTGCATATTTTGCACCTATCTTAGCAGCAAGTTCTCTTTCAAAGCCATCTACATTTGGTCCTAATGGTGCTATCCAGTTTGTTTCAAAGGCTTCTTTTATGTACTCTATTTCAAAACCTTCTTCGCTCATATGTGGTGAAGATAGGTATATTCTCTTTTTATCTGCCATCCAATAGTATCTTCCTTTCTTAAAAAGTTATCATCTGTTTTATCGCCTATATTACTAAATTGCCGAATATCACTCAATAAAGGCATAGCTTCGCCCTTTCGTGCGGGTGTATCGTTTTTCTTCCAGCATTATGCTATTCATGCTCCCCTATGATATAGGCTCAGCTGCTTCACAGCCCGGTCCGGCATTTCCATTAAATCGTCAAACCGCCAAGTCTACGAGTCTAATAGCTAAGGCTGCCAGACTTCGCAAGTTCACGCATGCTTAATCTTTGCTGCACACAGCTCTACACATCTGCACACAACCATCCGGCGCTTCTCAACCGCCCGGCACATTCTCATCCCGCACTACGCATAAACTACCGCTATGCCGCCTTACCGCCGGGACACGCCGAAACAGTAATCCCGCCTGAATAAGGCTTTGTAAAACAAGTTCTACCTGCTGTCAACCACTGTCAGCAGGTTTATATAGTTTATCCCCTGCTCCTTGCACTTTTCTTCTTTTTCAAGCTGCCACAGCAGCACCACGGAGTTCTCGTCCGGCTGCGGCAATTGCCAGTTCTCTTCAAGCCATACCACATTAGGGGGATATTTATCTTCAACAACCAGTTTAATTACCTGGTATATCTCGTCTTGTTCCCCGTCAATATAAACGATGCCGCCTTTTGAGCAGTACATTTCAAAAATCCGCTCGACTTCTTCCTTTAAAGCAATCACTTGGTTTACGGCACCCTGGATGTAGTTATATGTTCTTTTTGCATTCCTTGCAATGCCCTGGGGGGTTAATATATATCGAAGATTTCTTGGATTTGTCTTTTCAATTTTTACGAGGCCTTTTTTCACCAGCTTGTGCAAAAGCAAGTTTAGATGGCCTAAGGATAAGTCCGTAAGCCTGGCGAGTTTCCTCTGGGATATCTTCTCATCTTTCGCTATGAAACTCAGAATTTTTTCATCATGGTCCATCATACATTTAACCCCTGCAATATATTGCAACTCTGCTGCACTGCCTCTTATCTGCCTCACTTGTATCATTTTTTACTCCATAGTCTATACTATACCTGTCGCTTATACTATATCTATTGCTTATACAATACCTATCACTTATGCAATATACTGTTTGATATTTGAACTCATTATTGAGTCTATAGTATTTCCCGTTGCAAGTCAATAGTGTTCGAAAATTAAACAACTGGTTTCCATAAAAAGTATACAAGCACAAAAACGCACAGGCGCACAAGCACAAAAAAACCCGTAGGAACACGCCGGTTTTCTCTGCGAATTCCCACGGGTTTTTTCAAAACAGCTTATTGATGTCCCTCCATTATTCTCCTATTGTCCGCCGCTTGCGGCCCTGCTGTAGCCAGGTACCATGGTGCCTATATACTCCACTACCTCGGCCGTTTCCCCCGCAAGAAGGCCGCTTAACACATCAAGTTCCCTCATGAGAAGCGCAGAATCAGTAAAAACAGGCTTGGCGATAAATATCTTGTTATTCTTTGTTGCTGCCAGGTCTTCCTCTTTAGACAACAACTCTTCATAAAGCTTTTCGCCCGGCCTCAAACCGGTAAATACTATCTTTATATCTTCCTCCGGCTTGTATCCCGAGAGCTTTATAAGTTTCCTCGCCAAATCATATATCTTAACGGGCTTGCCC
>JAAZDH010000016.1 GCA_012512865.1 Clostridiaceae bacterium
ATAGCGTGATGACTTCCACGGCTAATATGGTCGCTTCAGCTACGGATAGTAATGCTTAAGGCTGGCGAAAAAATCCTACCCGTCACACTCGCCATCCATGGCTTAAGGTGACGGCTCGCCACATCCAAGTGGCGAATTACTGATTTTTTCTGGCCTTAAGCACAACTATCCGTAAGCTTTGCTCCAATATTAGCCTAAGGAAGTCATCACGCTAAGTAGTAAGTATAATGTAGAATGGACCTGTGGTAATAGGTTGGGATATCCGTGTGGCGAATTACGGATTTTTTCTGGCATTAAACATAACAATACGTACACCTCGCTCCAATATTAGCCTAAGGAAGTCGTCTCACCGTATAGATGGGTTTAAGGTGTACAGGATTTAGGCAAGAGGTATCAAGATTGTTGTATAGATTAGGGTAGGAAGTCATCTTGCCGGGTGGTTGGGAGTAAGGTGGGCGGAATTCGGGATTTAGGAAAAATGTTAGCCTAAGGAAGTCGTCTCACCGTATAGAAATGGTTAAAACGATGTTGTCTTATTTTGGCTGTATTTCCTAGATTCGCTTCTTACTTTCCTATTGACTCATTTTTTTCGTAGATATATAATATCCACATGCGAAAGATGATAGAGGGAGGATTTACCATATGAGACAGAACAGGGGGCTAGGTTTTATATTAATTGTTGTAATACTCGGCCTCATAATATACCTTTCTTTTGACGGAGGCGAACCTATAGGTATACCTGGTGTAAATGATATGAGGCTTGGAATTGATATAAGGGGCGGTATATATACAACCCTGTATCCTGACCTGCCGGAAGGCGAAAGGCCGACGGAGGATGAATTAAACTCCGCAAGGAGGATCATAGAAACACGGTTGGAAAGCAAGGGTATTTTTGATAAAAATGTAACCGTGGAGACGGAACACGGAAGGATTATTGTTGAAATACCTTTTGCTCCGGGTGAAGAAGATTTTAATCCGCAGAAAGCGATTGAGGAAATTGGAAGAACTGCCCGGCTTACCTTCCGGGAAGTTGATGAGGAAAAAGTAGACGAAAACGGGAACTTCCTTCCTACGGATAAGATAGTAATTGAAGGTAAGCATGTAAAGGATGCAGGTGTAGGAACGAATCCCGACACCGGTGAGATAGTAGTGACCCTTGAATTGAACGAGGAAGGTGCCCAAAAGTTTGCAGAGGCCACGGAAAGGCTAATTGGTGAAAGAATTGCCATATTCATGGATGATGTTCTTATAGTAGCTCCTATTGTAAACAATGTGATAACGGATGGAAATGCTATAATTACCGGCCAGAGAACCGCAAAGGAAGCCGGGGAGCTTGCCGATACGATAAGGGCAGGTGCACTTCCCTTTAGGATGGTGGCGGAGGAAATCAACTCCATAAGCCCCATACTGGGAGAGGGAGCCCTTAAGGTTACAATTAGGGCCGGAATTGTTGCATATATTCTCATAGCATTGTTTTTAATTGTATACTACAGGCTTGCAGGTGTTATAGCAAGTATAGCTGTTACCGGGCTTATCTCTATTACCCTGTTGATTATGTCAGCCATGGGCATAACGCTAACCTTGCCCGGTATTGCGGGTATTATATTATCCATCGGCATGGGCGTGGATGCAAATGTAGTTATTTTTGAAAGGATAAAGGAAGAAATCAAGAACGGAAAAACAATAGGCGCGTCCGTGGATGAGGGGTTTAAAAGAGCTTTCAAAGCAATACTTGATTCAAATATTACTACAATACTGACGGCTGCAGTTTTGTATTGGCTTGGCTCAGGCCCTATCAGGGGTTTTGCCATAACCCTTATTATGGGAGTTACCTTGAGTTTTCTCACGGGAGTAACTGCAACAAGGCTAATGCTAAAATCAATAGTCGGGACGAGAATAACCAACCCCCGTATGATGTGCGGCGCGTAAGGAGGTACGAAAATGATTGATTTCATGAAATACAAAAAATATTTTTTCTTATTACCGCTAGTTATAATTCTTGCGGGAATTATCGGGCTTGTAGTAAATGGACTTAATTATGACATCCAGTTCCAGGGGGGAACTATTATTCAAATAGAAATGAGCGACAGTAATTTTGATGCCAATGAAATTGGCATCAAATTAGGTGATATGTTGAACAAAAAAGTATCGCCGCAGAAAATCCAGGCATACAACCCCGAAGAAGGGGCTGAAAGCATTAATATTTTAATGCTGAAGATTCCTGGAAATGAGGCATTGGAAGATGAAGAAATAAACAGCATAATCGAGACCCTCAAAAAGGATTACAACGCAAAAAGAATTTACCAGATGCAAAGTGTACAGCCTTTTATTGCAAATGAAATAAAACAAAAAGGAATAAAGGCCGTGCTGGTGGCTTCGATATTGATAATACTGTATGTTTGGTGGAGGTTTAGCGCCATATCCGGACTTCCTGCCGCACTGACGGCCATGGTTGCATTGCTGCATGATGTTATAGTGATGTTTTGCGCATATACTATTTTCCAAATACCATTAAATGAATCTTTTATTGCGGCGGTGCTTACCATACTCGGGTATTCGTTGAATAATACGATTATTGTATATGATCGTATACGAGAAAATAGCAGGAAGATGCATAAGATGTCCGTGGACGAACTTGTAAGCTTTAGCGTCAAACAATCTTTTAACAGGGCAATAAACACCTTGATTACAACACTTTTAGCAATTGTTACTGTCTATGTATTTGCGTCGATAAACAACATACAATCCATCAAGGAATTTGCTTTTCCCTTGATAATCGGGCTTGTTGGGGGAACGTATTCCTCCTTGTTCATTGCTCCAACATTATGGATGATGTGGAAGCAGAGGGAACTGAAGGGTAGAATAGTGGCAAAACAGGCTAAAACCAAGGCTAAGCCAAAGACCAGGTAGCATGGAATGTGTTTCCTTTGATAAAAAAAAGCAAGGATTAAGAGCCAATCCGGGCAGGGTTGGCTTTTATTTTTGTTTTTATATTTCAGGTTTAATTTTAGATTTCGTTTAAATCTGGTAAGTCCAGTCTAGCTAAGTTAAAGGCATGGTTTTAGATTTCGTTTTTGACCTTGCTAAAGTTCCGGTTAAAGACACGCTTGAAGTCCTGGTTTAAGTTTTGGTTAAAGCCTTGGTTAAAGTTCTAGTTAAAGATATAGTCCACCAGGAGACAACCAATTATAATTTCAGCCAAAATAGTAAAGCTGGCTTTAATTATTGATACTGCAATAAATTCGATGTATGAATCAATACCGTAAAATGTGCGGTTAACAAGTATCAGTACAGCCCCCAGGGAAAAAAAGGCAAGAAAAATATTAATTCCTACCTTAATGGCAACTTTTGTGTGATTATTTAGTTTACGTAATTCAGTAATGATTTTTTTCAAGCTTTTATTTAAAACAGATATAATCTCCATTTTCTACACCTTTCTGCGAGTATGACACTGTATGATAACTATTATCATGTTAACATAACACAATATAATCATCAATAAGAAATATTTGCCAGTTTCCTTGAAAGGAGAAATTTACCGCATATGAGCAACCGTGTAAATATAATCATAGTATAAAAATGTAAAATCACGAAAAAATATCTATCATAATCTAAAATAAATTTTTATGGTTGAAGGATATTTTGGTTTAAGTGTAGAATATATTTCATTAAAATAACCGTTTTTAATGCTGCGGTCCTTGCATAAACTACATGAAAAGAAGGAAATATTAAGTTTTATTTTATGATTATTTACCAGGAAAAAAAGAAGGATAAATATGAATTATGTCGAAAAATAATATATGAATTAAAAAAGGAGATGAATAAGATATAGATGATAAATGCATAAATATATACCGGAAGAACTAATCGAAGAGATTAGGGCAAGCAATGACATTGTGGATGTGGTTTCAGAATACGTGAGATTAGAAAAAAAAGGGAAGTACTTTTTTGGATTATGCCCTTTTCATAGGGAAAAGACTCCTTCTTTTAGTGTTACTCCCTCTATGCAGATATTTAATTGCTTTGGATGTAACAAGGGCGGAAATGTTATTCATTTTATAATGAATATAGAAAACCTTGATTTTATCGAAGCAGTTGAATTTCTTGCCGAGAGGGCGGGAATCAAGCTGCCTGAAGAAAAAAGCCAAGCCGACAAGGATATATATGTTTTAAGACAGGAAATATTGGAAATAAATAAAACAGCCGCTCGTTATTTCCATGAAAATATAAATACTCAAGCTGGAATGAAAGCAAGAGAATACTTAAGAAAGAGAGGTGTAAGCGATAAAACTGTAAAGATTTTTGGTTTAGGATACTCCCCGGCGGAAGATAATAAACTATATAAATACCTTTTAAATAAAAAATTTAGAATGAAAGCTATCATAGAAAGCGGGTTGGTGATACGGGCAAAAAGGGATGATTATATTGACAGGTTCAGGAACAGGCTGATGTTCCCGATATTTGACATAAGAGGCAATGTAATAGGGTTTGGCGGAAGAGTGCTTGATGATTCATCGCTACCCAAATACATGAATTCTCCTGAGACTCTTGTATATAAAAAAGGAAGCACGCTTTACGCCATGAATTTTGCAAGGAATTCAGGCGAAGGGAAATTGATTGTTGTAGAAGGATACATGGATGTTATATCCCTTCATCAACATGGAATAATAAATAGTGTTGCTTCCCTGGGTACGGCACTTACCTCGAATCAAGGCCGTATATTGAGGAAGTACGCTGAAGAAATTATTATATCTTTTGATGCTGATGCTGCAGGACAAGCAGCAGTTTTAAGAAGCCTGGATTTACTCTCCGAAATAGGCTGCAAATTGAAAGTCTTGAATATCCCGGAGGGGAAAGATCCTGATGATTTTATTAGGAAATGGGGAATTCATGAGTTTAAAAAGCTAATAGATAATGCCGAGTCTTTAGTTGAGTATAAAATTAACAATTTAGAAAAGCAACTGGATACCGATACTATAGATGGGAAAATAAAATTCATAAACAAGGCTGCAGAAGTTTTGTCAAAATTGAAGGACCGCGTAGAAATAGAGATTTATGTAAAAAACATTGCCGGGCAATACGGCATAAGTGAAGAATCATTACATGCCAAGATTTTGGAGCATACATCTTCAAAAAAGGCTTTAAAGGAAGTGAAAACCCCAGCTGTCAGCCGGGGAGCAAACGGCATCGTATCAAGCGGCATTACCCAGAAAAAAGGAGCATTATTTTACACTGAGCTTTTTCTATTTGCAATATTGTGTATTGATAATAGCTTGTATGAACTGGTAAAGGACAGGATAAGTGCCGATGATTTTACACCTGGTAACAGGGCGGTTGCTGATGTTGTTTTGGGAAGGCTCAACGGAGGTAATAGTATTGCTACGGGAGAACTTCTTAATATTATGGACATCGGAACGGCAGGTGCATTTACAAAGATAATTGAAAGGGATTGTAGCTTTGAGGACAGGGAGAACATGGAGAAAGCAGTCCTTGATGTAGTTAACAAGATAACTGCCGCAAAATTGAAAGAGCGAAAAATGAAATTATTAAAGATTTTAAGGAATACAAACAACTTAAAAAAAGGCGAGGAACAGGAATTGTTGAATGAAATCAGCGAACTGGTCAGGGAATTGAAAAAGATTAGCATTACAAAGGGAAAGGAGAGGTAGTATTTGAATGCTAATAATGAAGTAAGAAAAACAATCTTAAAAGAACTTATAGAGAAGGGAAAAGCAAAAGGCATGCTTTCTTATAAGGAAATAATGGATGCTTTTGAAGAAATTGAATTAGAGCCGGAGCAAATTGATAAAATATATGAGACCATTGAAAATATGGGTATTGATATTGTTGGAGAGCTGGAAGAAGAAGTTGAGGATACACGGCTTATTGAAGACGACGTTGATTTGAGTTTGCCTGAAGGAATAAGTATAGATGATCCGGTGAGAATGTACTTAAAAGAGATAGGGAAAGTACCCCTTTTAACTGCCGAGGAAGAAATCGAGCTGGCCAGAAGAATGGAACAGGGAGACCCTGAAGCAAAAAGGAGGCTTGCCGAAGCTAATTTAAGGCTGGTTGTAAGTATCGCCAAGAGGTATGTAGGGAGAGGCATGCTTTTCCTTGATCTTATACAGGAAGGCAACCTGGGATTAATAAAGGCTGTAGAAAAATTTGATTATAGAAAGGGGTACAAATTCAGCACATATGCAACTTGGTGGATAAGGCAAGCAATTACCAGGGCTATCGCCGACCAGGCAAGGACTATAAGAATACCGGTCCATATGGTCGAAACCATTAATAAACTTATAAGTATATCCAGGCAATTACTACAAGAGCTTGGACGAGAACCGACACCGGAAGAAATTGCCAGGGAGATGGACATGCCGGTAGAAAAGGTCAGAGAAATAATGAAAATTTCCCAGGAGCCCGTATCCCTTGAAACTCCAATTGGAGAAGAAGAAGACAGCCACCTGGGGGATTTCATACCGGACGAAGAAGCACCTGCACCAGCAGAGTCGGCAGCATTTACTTTATTAAAAGAGCAGTTGATGGAAGTTTTGGATACGCTCACACCAAGGGAGGAAAAAGTGCTAAGGTTAAGGTTCGGCCTTGATGACGGCAAGGCGAGGACCCTTGAAGAAGTTGGAAAGGAATTTAATGTTACAAGGGAAAGAATAAGACAAATAGAAGCAAAAGCCTTGCGTAAATTAAGACATCCAAGCCGCAGTAAAAAGTTAAAAGATTACCTTGACTAAATACCAGTTAATTTTGATTAATATCAAGGTATAGTGTAAATTTAGTAGAAATAAGAAGCTTTACGGCTGTAATTTTATAAAAATGCTTATAATCAGTAAATAAACTGTTGACCATGAATAAAGACGTAAGTATAATAATACGTGTGCATGATTTATTCATTCCTCAATAGCTCAGTTGGTAGAGCATGCGGCTGTTAAACGCAGGGTCGTAGGTTCGAGTCCTACTTGAGGAGCCAAAGGGCCTTTAGCTCAGTTGGTTAGAGCAACCGGCTCATAACCGGTTGGTCCGGGGTTCGAGTCCCTGAAGGCCCACCATTATATTAATTGTGTTTTTCAGTATAGCTTTCAAAGTTTTCTGTATAACTTAACTGGGTAGTTATGGTTGAACCGTAACCGGGTTTTGTCCCCCTAGGCTTAGGGGGATTTATTACATATCCATTGTTAAGAATTATAGTTTCACCAGGGGTTTCAGTATCCCTGGAAAGTTTCCCTTTAAAATAACGAGACATCATTTTTCCGCACCCCAAGTATGGTAAAATGAATACAGCCAGTAGTATTATTTGCAATTTAGGATGATAAATGCATTAAAGTATAATTTGATAAGACGAATGTATTGGAATAAAGAACGAGATAGGATAAGGAAGGATAGGGTATGGAAGGATAAGATAAGGAAGCTTGGGATAAGGTGCTAAGGAGGTTTGGTAAAATGCACGTTAAATGTAAAGATATCATGGAAGCCTTGGAGGAAATCGCTCCACCATACTTTGCGGAAGAGTGGGACAACACGGGGTTAATTATAGGCAACCGCGATAAAAATATAAGGAGCATTCTCGTATGTCTTGATGTTACTTCTTCAACTTACGAGTACGCTGAAAAAGAAAACATTGATATGATCATATCTCACCATCCCTTGATTTTTCAACCAATTAAGTCCATACATGTAGGTGATTGGAAAGGCAGGTTGATTTCACGAATAATAAATAAAAACATATGTGTTTATTGTGCCCACACCAACCTTGATTACGCTGAAGAAGGAGTTAATTGGCACCTGGCACGCTCTATCGGATTGATTGAAATAAAAAACCTTGGAGAAGACTGTAAAGCAGGCAAGGTGGGAATGTTGTCACCACCGCAAGACTTGTCTGGATTCATAAGAAATGTAAAAAAGAGTTTGAGGGCTGATTCAGTGAAATTAATCGGCAGCCTTAATAAAAGCACCGAAAAGGTGGCCGTTTTTGCAGGAAGCTTTGATGAAAAAGTATTGGAATTTATAGCAAGTGGTACTGGTAACCAATGCAGCATTGATGTTCTTGTTACAGGCGACATTAAGTATCATGCTGCTGTTGAAATGCTGGAGATGGGAATCTGCGCAATTGATGCAGGGCACTTTGACACGGAGCATGTAATCATCCTTCCCCTGGTAGAGAAGCTTAAAGCCAGGTTCCCGGGGGTTGATGTTAAGAGTTGCCCAGGGGAGAGGGGGCCTTTTGTGTATTGTTAAAAGGGTTGCGAAAGTACTTCCCCGGCTAATATAGTCGCTGTGACAACGCATTGTAATGTTTAAGGAGATGGCGTGATGACTTCCTTAGGCTAATATGGTCGCTTCAGCTACGGATAGTAATGCTTAAGGCTGGCGAAAAAATCCTACCCGTCACACTCGCCATCCATGGCTTAAGGTGACGGCTCGCC
>JAAZDH010000120.1 GCA_012512865.1 Clostridiaceae bacterium
AAAGACATAAATACCTGGAAAATATTTTCATAAAATTATCCTCCTTTAAGATTTTATTTTTTATGGTTTAAAATTACTTGAATACGAAAACTCCAATGACAGAGTTTTCTAATTCTAAATAATTATATTATAGGCAGAGCAATTATTGCTTCACCTCCAATATCTTCCAGTCATTCCCATATATCCCACGATTTGTTTTCAAGATATGGTTATAACCACTTTTAACAAACATAATAATTTCTATCTGGCTTCTCAAATTAATGTTAATTGCACTATTAAAAAGTTTTAACATATATATATTAGTTAATAATTATTTAAATGTATATAGGCAGTTTTTATCCTATCGATTATTTTTGCAAATTCAACTTTACGACCTGGCAACAAAATTATCACTGAAAAAAACATAGAAGAAAAATGATGATAAGAAAAAGCCGCTAATCCTTTTTTATAAAGACTTGCGGCTCTTTTTGCTTTTTGCTGCAAAAGTCGGGAACTATAACGCATACTTACTTATGCACCACTATTTTCCTGCCAAGGATTGTTTTTCTCCTGTTTCCTTCTCCGTCGGGATAGAAGAAATCAGAATACACAAGATATGCGGTATTATCATCAATTTCCACCATTTCGGTATATGAGCATGTATTAACCTTCCCGGAGCTATCCGGGGCAAGGATTTCATACCTGTCATCCCATTCAAAGCCCGATGGGTCTCCTGTCGCCCTCAAGTAAACACCGGGCCTTCCGTAAGAAGCAAGGGTCACCCCATTGTTTAAAGTAATAATGGAGGGCCAAACCCCGCGATCATCAAAATATTCGGGTTTTGACCAGGTATAGCCGTCATCGGTGGACCTTGACCAGTACATGGGTCCCTTCCCGTTTCCGTCGGAAGTTCTTAGGAGACAGTATATTGACCCGTCAGGCATAAAAGTTATATTTGGCTCGGTAAAACCGTCGCGCTTATCACTATGGGGATCTATTTCCTTGTTGCCAATATACGGTATTTCACTCCTGTATTTCCACGTTCTCCCGTTGTCTTCCGACACCAGGAATATGGCTCTCATCAAATACGCGGGGCATCCCCCGCCTATCATGAAATCATAATGAACGCCCCAAAGTTTGCCATCGGGTGCCTTCCTCATTCTCCACAGGAAAGGTATCGGTATCAAACCGTCACATGAATACCTTGCCTCCCCGGGAAAATCAACAACAGCCTGTTCCATCTCCCACTTGTCTGAACCCTTCGGCAATCTTAAGAAATACCACCCTTTTGTTTCCTCGGGAAAATCCTTTGCATCATAAATTGTTATCCTGGTTCCATAGGGCTTTGCTTCGTCTATTGGGCTTGGAAGTTTTATACTCTCGGCAGGAATGGCATTTTTTTGTACAACCTCGAACCTGTCTCCATTATTCAGGGTAGCGCCAAAAAGACCTATGAAATCATCATATTTCCTGAAAACCACGCCATCTTCCCAAGTATCTCCATTATCATACGATATTGCTTGCTCCCTTTGCTTTCCGTAGGCTACGGCAGAATCGACCACTACTTGAAAAGATACATAAAGCATTCCGTCCGGAAAACGCTCTATAAGCGGGAACTGCCAGCATCCCCAGGTCTTTATATCCTCTTTAGCCTGTGAAATAACTATTGGTTCCGATATTTCCAGTTTTATCTTGTTTCCCATCAACCTGTCCTTCCTTTCTTGTAATTTTTGCATGTATTCCTTTTCTTGTCGTTTTATCATGCCTTTCCCTTGTTGTTATACATTAATTTGTATGTTTCCCCTTGTTGTTTCACATTGATTTATATATTTCCCTTATTGTTTCATACTAAATTGTATGTTCTCCTTTTTATTTCATATTAAAATATAAGCGATGGAAACATCGCATCGCCTGGTTTCCATCGCTTATGATTTGGAATATACCTTTATTTAATTGCTATCCTTTCAAATTCTGCAAGAACTTCCTGCAAGCCTGCTTCATTCAATCTCTTGATATAATTATCCCATTCAGCGTCAATATCCACATTGCCGGTAATCGCGTTATAGTAGAACTCCTGGGCTATTGTAGTTATATCCGTGCCTTTTGTTTTTTCAGCTTCATTTACACCTGAGACAGGGAATGCAACACCCGTATAGGACATCTTGTTTTTCTCTGCTATTTGATAGGGAGGTAAATCAGCAATTGCAGTAAACTTTTTATAATCATCCAGGTCAAGCGGTGATTCTGCAAAATACCCGCTGAGCCCCTCTTCAGCGTGGATTTCAGGTGTATTCATTTCGGGTATTAATTCAATCTTCCCATCTTTGTCCAGGTTGTAATGCTTGCCTTTCTCGCCGAAATAGCATTCAACGTACCAATCCCAGTCAACAGCAAATGATTCCATTATCGCCATTATTCTTTCCACTTTTTCGTCGCTGGTGTTTCTGCCAAAGCAAAATCCATCAGCATGCAGATTAGGATAGCTCTGTATACCTCCCGATTTGCCATCCGGTCCCTCAAAGGCTTCAAAGTATATTACTTCTGCATTAGGATTGGCCTGGGCCAACATATCTGTCAGGTTTCCGCTGGTTGATTTTGCAAACCACCATGGATGGTCTACGAGCACACCAAACCTGCCTTCCGCCCATTTCTTCCTCTGTACATCTCTGTCATCGGTTACAAATTCGGGATCTATAAGCTTTTCCTTGAACCATTTATTCAAGGTTTTCAGCAATTCTTTATATTCCTCGGTTGTGGATGTATAAACGATTTTTCCATCTACGAGGTAATAAGAGTTCGGCTGAATCCCATAAGCAGCCGGAACATAGTTGAATCCCATCCATGTTCCGCCGTGTATCCCATATGTGTCATCCTCCCCGTTTCCATCGGGATCATCGTAAGTGAATTTTTTCAGCATATCATAGAATTCATCCAGTGTTTCAGGTGCTTTTGTTATCCCCAGGTTATCCATCCAGTCTTTTCTTGCAGCCATTATATATGTTTGAACTTTCGAGTAGTTTGATGATGGAACATAATATACTTTATCCTTGT
>JAAZDH010000121.1 GCA_012512865.1 Clostridiaceae bacterium
ACTTCCAGTTTATTGGAGTAGGTTTAGTTTCCCATGCTCTTTTTTGGGCTTTTTTAGGTAATATCATATGAAATTTTCAAGGTTCATTTCCAATTTAGGTCTTGACATTTAACCGCTGGACTCGTATAAAGTTGAGTACACGTTATCCATTTCCTTTTTGTGCTCGATTATTCTCTGCCCGGACGTCATCCTGGAAAAATCCTTGATTAGCTCGTAATAATGGGATATTTCACCTATGTAATCTTTATACAATGTATTCCTGAATTCATTCTGTTCCAATTCCCATACCCTTGTATTATCAGCATTTGTAAGCTGGTACTTAATCCCGGTTGCGCCATACTCCACGCTTCTTAAAACATGTTTAATCCTGTCGTCATTCTTGTTAACAGGAGTACCGTAGTAATCAACATACCCCCGCAACACCATTTGTAGGAAGGGGACATCTTCCGTGGAAACTATATAGTCGCTGTCATATAACGGGATATCCGTAATAATATCAAAACTGTCAACTATCATAATATTTCCGTATTGGCCCATCAAACCGGTTATACTATCGCTTATGCCATCCAGGCTGTTACTTGCCATGTTTAAAGTATCCTGCCTGTTGTAACCATTCTTCCTGTAATCGGGATAAAGGGTATAACCATGATCTGCTAATGATATATTATTGACTCCTAGCTTTGCTATCTTTCTTTGTATATCTATTAGCTCATCCTCCCATACATCCGGCCTTAGCAAATACGCGGCAGGTTTAGAATTATCCGCAGCCTGCGTTACGTAACTATAGCTTCTTACGGCCCAGGGTGAGCCCTTAATATCTCTTACGGACTTGAACAAGGCAGTTGTTATTCCGCAATATACTTTAGTCAGCCTGACATCAAGATATAAATCAAGTTCCAATTCTTTTATCCTTTTAACTAGGCTGTCAAACGACCCCCTGCCGCCCAGGCTGCCAATTGGTTTCAGGTTAGCCGGGTACCTTTGAAGTATTCCACCCTCGGTCCATCCCGTCAGCCTTATATTCATGTCCCCTATTCCGGCATCGTAAAGAGTGTCAATTATTTTCCTGGCATCATTAAAGGTAGTGAGAGAATCATAACCATTGTATGTTATTCCCAGGAACCTTTTTGTCACTGGTACGGCCCCGGGTATTTCCAGGTTTAAAGGCGCTTGCACCTTTTTGGTCCTTTCCTTCAATACCCCTGTTTTCTCGTAAAAATCCCTGGCTTTTTCGGCCATACCCGAATAATTTGCCTTGTTTTTCCCAAGGAACATGTATGTTACGCTTACTTTGCCTTTATAAGGATTTCTGCCCACCTGGGGATTGCTTGATAAATTCATGGGGTTCTCAAACATGTAATAATCATTGTAGTTAAATTTCGCGCAAACATAGCCGTAACTCGTGTTGTTGCCGGGCAAGCCCGCGGTTATGCTTGCAACGGCATCACCGCTGGTAATTATAGCGGTATAAGCCTTTTCATCGTATGCAATACCAAAAGCCGGAATTGCTACAGGTTGTTTTATGGTGGTGCTCCTTGAAGTTAGATCCAGTTCATGCCCGCCATATATAGGTATTGTTATCGGCCCAAATATTTCCTTGTTATTGTTTAGTCCTATAATAGCCCCCGAACCATCGGGAATAAGGATATACCCCTCCGAATCTAACCCGGCCGCCCCGAAATAAGGCAGCAGGGTAATGCTCCTAAGTTCCGCATCGAAGCTGTCATATCCGATATCAGTCATATTAACCTCGGCTTTCAATCCATGTTCATCCAGGATAAGGTTCAGGGTAACCTTGAAACTCGGATTTTTCTCAATTGACATATGGTCATAGTATTTCTGGTTCAACTCTACTATCTCTTCCC
>JAAZDH010000122.1 GCA_012512865.1 Clostridiaceae bacterium
AGGATCTGGTGGTTCATAATGAAAAATTTAAGTATCCTGTATCTTTCTTATGAGGATGTGGAAAAAATCGGGTTGACTATGAAAGAAGTTATTGAAACCCTCGAGAAAATGTTTGCATTGAAAGGCCAAGGGAAATATGAAATGCCGCCGAAACCCGGCATACATACCCGTAAGGATGCTTTTCTTCATGCAATGCCTGCCTACATACCGGATATGAATGCTGCCGGGATAAAGTGGGTTGGCGGTTACCCGGAGAATTACAAAAAAGGGTTGCCATAAATAACCGGACTCATGGTACTGAATGACCCTGAAACCGGCATACCTCTTGCTGTAATGGATTGCACGCTGATAACCGCCAAAAGAACGGGGGCTGCAACGGCAGTTGCTGCCAAATACCTTGCAAGGCCTGATTCCAAGGTAATAGGAGTTATTGGCTGCGGCGTGCAGGGCCAAAGCAATCTTGAAGCTTTACTGGCTGTACAAAATCAAATCACGACCGTATTTGCATACGATATTCTAAAACATAAAACTGAACAATACATAGCAAGAAACGAGGAATTATTCCCTCAAATCGATTTTATAGAGGCAAATTCTCCGAAAGAAGCTGTTGAAAATAGTGACATTATAGTTACTGCAGGACCTATAATAAAAGACCCCGACCAGGTAATCGAAGCAAGCTGGTTTAAAGAGGGGGCATTTGCTTCACCGGTTGATTTTGATTCCTATTGGAAACCAGCTGCAATGAAGATGTCGAATAAATTCTGCACCGACGATATCCAGCAATTGCTCTATTACAAGAGCGTAGGTTATTTCAAAGATATACCAGGCATTTATGCGGATTTGGGAGAAATCGTCGCCGGCATAAAAGTCGGGAGGGAAAATGAAAAAGAACACATAATGTCCGTTAACCTTGGGATAGCCCTTGAGGATGTTGCAACAGCTATACTGGTATATGAAAGGGCAAGGCAGAAAAACATCGGTATTGAACTGCCCTTATAAAAAGACTGGCCGGTTTGTTTTTAGTTTGTTATGATGAAACGGGCTGTTATACCTGTGAAATTGCCGAAGGAATGAGGGTTTTAATTACTTTTTATAAAAATACATATATTTTAAAAATATTTATACAAATTAGTTGTAATATTATTGATTTTTTGTGAAGGTGGTGTTATAATGGTGTTATAATAAGTTTTGAAAGTGGTATTACAATAAGGTTGATGTAGTAAATGACTGGCAATATGAAATACTATAAAACGATATGAAATATGAAAACTCTGTTATTAGGTGCATTACCTACTTCATTTAGGTTCTTAATGATTGGGTGTGTACGGTATGACGGGTGCTTCTTTGTAACATAATAGTTTATTCTTTTAACGGTAAAATAGGGCAGAAACAAGTTTTATATATCCTTAACCGAAAGGGGATAAGTTAAGCAGATGTCCAGTACAGGTCTAGTTCCGGGAGTTTCTGTTGAAAAGAAACTAAAAAGCAGTTTTCAAGTTCTCAATAAGACTAAAAGCAGGTCTCGCCTTAGATATATTCTTAATAATTGTGAGCTATACCTGTTTTTGCTTCCGGTTATAGTACACCTTGCCATATTCAGCTATTATACAATATATGGAGTTCAGATTGCATTCCGGGATTATGATCCCCTAAAGGGTTTTTTAGGAAGCCCATGGGTAGGATTGAAGCACATGAGGCGTTTTATTAACTCGCCATATTTCTTTCAGACACTTAGAAACACCCTGGTGCTCAGTATTTATTCCCTGGCAATCGGCTTCCCGATACCCGTGTTCATGGCGTTATTATTGAACCAGATGGTGAGCCAGCGATATAAGCGATTCGTCCAAACCGTATTATATGCACCTCATTTTATTTCTACAGTGATTGTTGTAGGGATGCTCTTTATATTTCTTTCACCGACCAACGGGCCTGTAAACAGTGTTATTAAAATGTTTGGCAAGGAACCCGTCTATTTCATAGGAATACCTGAATTATTCAGCAGCATATATGTTTGGTCGGGTGTCTGGCAAAGTGCAGGCTGGGGAATGGTGATATATCTTGCTGCTTTAAGCAGCGTGCCTGTTGAGTTGCACGAAGCAGCCATTATTGACGGTGCTACAAAGGTGCAAAGAATACGGTATGTTGATGTTCCGACTATTATGCCGACAATTGTCATTCTCCTGATACTTAACCTGGGAAACCTGATTAGCGTTGGTTTTGAGAAGGTTTATCTTATGCAGACCGCATTAAATATCAGCACATCGGAGATTATATCAACTTACGTGTACAAGCGCGGCTTAAACGGTGGAGAATTCAGTTTTGCTTCTGCCGTCGGCTTGCTCAATAATGTTGCAAACTTGATACTGCTTATAATTTTTAACCGGGTAGCAAGATCTATTAGTGAAACAAGCTTATGGTAATCAAGCTTATGGCTGCGGTAAAAAGGTTTAACAACACAGTTTTGCGCTAAAAAATATAATTACCCTTGCAAAACAAAACACCTATGGCAAGAGGTGAACAGGATGAAAAATCTTTTTCGTACTAAAAGTGATAAAATGTTTGACATTTTCAATTATGTATTCTTTACAATTGCTGTGATAATAGTAATTTATCCTCTTTATTTCATTGTAATTTCTTCTATATCCGATCCCTTACATGTTGCTGCAGGAAAGGTTGTATTCTATCCGAAGGGTTTCACGATTGAAGGATATGAAAAAGTAATGACCCACGATACAATTCCCAGGGGATATTTGAATTCTATTTTCTATACATGCTTGGGAACATTTATAAACTTGCTGCTTACATTGCCGCCAGGGTATGCCCTTTCCAAGAAGGATTTGGTTTTCAAAAATCAAATCATGGTTTATTTAGTTATCCCTATGTACATAAGCGGGGGCCTGATACCTACATATATCCTGATAAAGAACCTAGATATGCTGGATAAAATCTGGTCACTTTTAATTCCTGGTGCTGTAAGCGTTTGGAATATTATTATTGCACGCACATTTTTCCAGAGCAATATCCCCAACGAGCTTTGGGAGTCTGCAATGATGGACGGGTGCAGGCATACGCGTTTTTTCCTGTCCATTGTACTGCCATTGTCAATGCCGCTGGTTTCAGTAATGATATTGTTCTATGGCATCGGACATTGGAATGCCTGGTTTAACGCCTTGATATATATAAGGAACAGGAAGCTTTTTCCCCTGCAGCTGGTTTTACGGGAAGTACTGTTTTTCAACGACAAGAATATAGATTTTATTAAAGACCCCGAGGAGCTTGTCCGGCGCCAAAGGCTGGCAGAAAGCATAAAATATGCTTCAATTATTGTTGCAAGCGTTCCAGTATTGATGATTTATCCTTTTCTTCAGAAATACTTTACTAAGGGTATAATGGTTGGTTCACTTAAAGGTTGATTTAATGGTTTAAAGCCATAGTTTAAATGTTAAAAGTGTAATTGTATTAAGGTTTAGTATATTGATTCATTATCCTTAATGAAGTACCTTCAAGTAAATTACCGGGTATTTCCCCGGTAAAAATAAAAATTCAACGCAAGCCATATAGCTGCGTGCGGAAATTAAAAAAAAGGGGTAAAAAAATGACAAGGAAAAGAGTTATATCGGTCCTAATCTGTCTCGTATTTCTGCTTACATCACTGTTGGCAGGCTGCGGCGGCCAGTCAAAAACAGGACAGGATAAGACAACCGGCGGTGATACGGGTTCAGAAGAAGTCTTTAATCCCTCGGGATATCCAATTGTGAACAAACCAATGACCTTTAAAGTATTTCTTCCTGGGAGTGAGATGGACTTCAACGAAAAATCGGCCTGGTACGAAATCTCGGAAAAAACCAACGTTTATATCGAATGGGACAATCCAACCTGGAATGCAATAGCAGAAAGAAAGCAGCTAATGTTTGCTTCAGGGGATTATGCTGATGCAATTGGCGGTTGGACCCTTAGCAGTGCGGATGTCGCCAAGTACGGGCCCGCGGGTGTATTCCTTCCTTTACAGGACTGGATAGAACAGTATACCGTCAACATCAAGCAAAGCTTTATAGATGTTCCTGAAGCAAAAGCAACACTAACATTGCCCGACGGGAACATTTATACACTGCCTATCATAGGAAGGCAGCCGCCTACCAGGGCATGCACCCACATCAACAAGGTATGGCTTGAAAGAATAGGCAAAGACATTCCGACAACTACCGATGAATTGCTTGAAGTGTTAAAGCTATTTAAAACATCCGACCCGAACCAGAATGGTGAAGCTGATGAAATCCCGATTACATTTACATACAAGGGAACGAACAATAATGACCACTACGGTCTTTTTGGATGGTTCGGATACATGGATTGGTCGAATCACATGATCCAGCTTGACCGCAAGGTTGTGTGGGCACCGGCCCAGGAAGGCTGGAAAGATGCTGTCAAGTATTTTGCCCTGTTGTGGAAAGAAGGAGTGCTTGACAAGGAAATATTTTCACATGACATTCCTCAGTATGATGCCAAGATCAGGCAGGATCCTCCTATTGTAGGAATATACCAAGCTTTCGGCAATATTAACCTTGAAGTGTGGACTTACCTGCCACCACCCAAGACACCTAATGGTAACAAGCCAGCATGGCCGAATGGAGACCCATGGATATTCAAGGAGCAATGTGCCATCACTGTTGCAGCCACCAAGGACGGCAAGGATCCCCGTGCACTCCTGAGGTATGTTGATGAAATTTATCTCAACGGCACATATGACGGCTCAGGCTTGAACCCCTTGTTCCATGGACCCAAGGGAGTAGGTTGGGACCTGGACGAAGAAGGGAAAATTATAACTCTGGATCCCTCGCAAACAGACCCTGAATGGGAGAAAAAATTCGGAATGCCTTATGGATTCGCCTGGTATGAACCCTTAAAAACATGGGAAAACAAGGCTATGGATGAAGCCGCCAAGCTCAAGAATTTTGTATCAGGTGAAATATGGGGACCGTATCAAGGCCAACAGCTTCCGCAATTGTGGCTAAGCGAAGAGCAGCAGGCTGAAGCATCATCCTATCTCACCGATTTGCAGAAGCTGACCGAAGAAATGACTGCAAGATGGATTTCAAATCAGGGAGATATTGATGCTGAGTATGAACAATACTTGAATGAATGCAAGAAGATGGGCCTGGACAACCTTCTTAAAATATACCAGGACGCTGTTGACGCTTATTATCGTGCAGCAAAGTAATAACAATTGTGCTTTTAATTAAATTTAACCGGCACATGGTTGCCCGGTAAGTTAGAAACGGTTTATATGGTTAAATTTGTCTTATCGGTCATTAATTAAAGTAATACGGGGAAGTGGAGGTTTCCTCTGTTTCCCCGTATATTCTTACAAACAAAATGCATGTTTAAAAAAGCGAGGTATAAGATGGAAGGAAGAATCATAATAAACCAGGTACTTGTTTTGTTTATTATTGCGTTTATCGGTTTTATAGCAAAAAAAAAGAACATCATCACCGCTGAAGTGAATAAAAAGCTTGCAGAATTGCTGCTGTTTGTTACTTCTCCCTTGTTGATTATTTCATCTTTCAATTTAGGTTTTTCAAGGGATATCCTGTCAAATGTAGCAATTGTCTTTGCTTTTTCGATATCCATCCATGTTGTTTCCATCCTATTAAGCAAAATTCTTTTTATTAGATTTCCGGACAACATAAAAAAAGTGCTCCAGTACACCGCAATTTATTCAAACTGCGGGTATATGGGGTTCCCCGTGCTGGAAAGCGTGTTTGGGAAGCCCAGTATCTTCTATGGTTCCATTTATCTCATGGTGTTGAATATATTTTTGTGGACCAACGGGGTCATGATTTTTGCAGGTGGCAAAGATCCGAAAATAATGAAAAAAGCGTTGATTAATCCTGGAATTATTGCTGTTGCGGTGGCAATGATCAAATTCCTGTTTTCTATTAATTTACCAACGCCCTTGTTTAAAGCAATTGAAATGGTAGGGTCAATGACCTCTCCATTGTCTATGCTGATAATGGGAGCCATTCTTGCCGACATCAACCTCAAAACTATGTTTTCCGGTTTTGAACTATATTATGGTGCAATAATCCGTTTATTAGGTATTCCTGTCTTGACCCTTGCCATTTTGCGCCTGATCAATTTCCCGGCTGAACTGCTTGGAATTTGCATTATTCTTATAGCAATGCCTGCCGCGGCAAATACGGCCATTTTCGCTGAAATGTTTGACGGGGATTCTGCCTTTGCATCAAAGGTCGTTGCTTTTACGACACTGTTTTCAACCATTACCATCCCGGTAATTCTTATGTTAATCCAGCATTTTGTTTAGATTTTAACATATGGAGTTTAGCAAATATAGGCATGAATGTACGAATAAAGAATATACACATTAATGCACGTACGTATACGCCTGAAGATTTATACGAAAATTCATTTATACGAAGAAAATTTCAAATATTAATTATCCACTGGTTGACTACTTGTTCAAAGCAGCCAATGATAGCGCTGCCTTCTTCGTATTTGCTGACATAGATTTCGCAAAGAATGAGCTTATTTTCAAACATCTTGCCAATCTTTTCCTCCAGTTTGCTTGCTGCAAGCTCGCAGAATTCACGGTTAATACCGCCGATAATGATGCAGCTCGGGTCCAAAAGCCTTATAATATTATATACAACCTTTGCAAGGATGTTAAAAACATTTTCGAGGTAGTTCGCAATTATTTCATCACCCGCATCGTATAATTCCAGGATTTTATCCAAACCAAATTCCTCTTCGCCCTTTACCGTTGTGATTCCTCTTTTTTTCACTTCCCGGTATAATTCGTTTTGTATGGTAGTGGCGGATATCATGCTTTCAAGGTTGCGGTAATCGTCGTGGCCGCAGCATACAAGTATATGCCCGATTTCTCCCGCTAAACTGTTGGTACCGCTGTAAATTTGACCATTAATGACCATTGCGCTGCCTATTCCTTCTCCTAAAAAGAGATAATATAGATTTCTTATTTCCTTTACATCTGGTTCCATGCTTATCATTTCCGCGAATGCTGCCAACTTCACATCAAGGTCAATAATGATGTTTTCCAGGTCGAAATATTTTTGCAGCAATTCTTTTAAACTGATTTCGTTAAGTTCCGGTATTAATTCATTGTATATTCTATCCTCCTCTGCAAAATATGCTCCAGGAATGGATACCCCTATACCTAGTAACTTGATTTGCTTTTCTTCTATTTCTTTTTTAACCATACCAAGAAAAATTTCTAAATTTTCAGCATATGATTTCTTATGATTACACCTGTACAATACCTTCCTGTTCTTTTCCCTGTATATGTTATATAAATAATAATACATCTGGACTTTCGAGGTCAAATCAATTACCAGGAATTGTCCCACCGTACTTGATATATTTAAAATATATGGCTTTCTTCCAACAAAAGACATACCGGCTTTCTGTTCAAAAAGAATATTCCTCTTTACCAGGTCGTCTACAATATTTTTCACTGTCATCACGCTGATATTGTTTCTTAAAGCAATTTCATTCATTGATAAATCCTTTTGTGCCATTAATGAACGGATAATATTGTACTTATTAATGTTTCTCACATCTCTTACCGTAATCTGCTCCAACATTCTATTCATCCTTTCATCAATACTGCTCGCCAATATAGCTGATAAGGCATCAACCAGGCGGAACATGTCCCTTGCCTGGTTGATACCACCTCCCGCTTCTTCTCATCATTTTATCTTTGCACTCGCCCGGAAGCATCTCCGCCCATGAGAGTTTCAACCTCTTTTACCGTTACCCTGTTGAAATCACCACTTATGGAGTGCTTCAGGCAGCTTGCCGCTACTGCAAAATTAAGGGCATCCTCCTTGTTTTGATACTTTACAAGGCCGTATATAAGGCCCGCAGAGAAAGAATCCCCAGCACCTACACGGTCCACTATATCCGTAATATCGTATTTACGGCTGTGGTAGAAGTTTTCACCATCGTTAAGGCAGGCCGACCATCCGTTATGATCCGCGCTCTTGCTTTCACGCAGGGTGATTGCCATAACCTTGAGGTTTGGAAAAGCTCTCAAAACCTTCCCGGAGAGTTCCTTGTACTTGTCAACGCTTAGCTGGCCGCTTTCAACGTCAACATCTGCAGTAATCCCCAGGGATTTTTGGCAGTCTTCTTCATTGGCAATACCAATATCAACATACTTTACCAGTTCGGTCATAACTTCCGCCGCCGACTTTCCATATTTCCAGAGCTTACCGCGATAGTTGAAATCACAAGATACAATAAGCCCCATCTCCCTGGCAGTTTTTACGGATTCCAGCGATAATTGTGCTGCCGTTTCACTTATTGCAGGTGTAATACCCGTGATGTGGAACCAGGTGGCACCCTTAAATACGGTTTTCCAGTCAATATCCCTGGGTTTTGCCAATGCTATTGCTGAATATGAACGATCATATACAACCTTCGAGGGACGCTGGTTTGCCCCGCCCTCAAGAAAATATATGCCCATTCTGCCCGGACCTCTTTTTATCAACGAAGCATCGACTCCAAACTTGCGAAGCTCTGCTATGCATGCATCTGCAATTTCATTTTGCGGAAGCACCGTCACATATGCAGCATCCATGCCGAAATTTGCAAGGGATACCGCTACATTGGCCTCTCCTCCTCCGAATGTTGCCTCAAGCATGGGTGACTGAAAAAATCTTTCCATGCCGGGCGCTTTTAACCGCAGCATAATTTCTCCAAAAGTAACTATTCTATGCTGCATAATCATTCAACCTCCTTATAATGTTCTTTTCATTTAAATTGCCATTTATAATACTCACATTGCTAATTTCGCTCGTATTGCCAATCTTAGCTCGCAATACAATCTATGATGCATTATTCTTATAATCCTGATTGTCAACCCTACCTGCTAATCCTGCCTGCATTTATATCTCAATATGTACCCGTATTGTTGCTGGCGCTTGTTCACCATTACTAAAGCAAACTTACTTGTTCTGTAATAAATGTATTGCAAAACCGCCGATTTCCTCCTTCAAGTAAACCGCAATAATAGGGCCGCCGGCCGGGCCTTTTGCTGTGTCCATGTTCACCTCAACCCCATTGCGTTCCAGGTAAGCTATGGCCCTGCTTATACTATTGGTTTTAATTGCTATATGCCCGTTTTTGCCAAGGCCGATGCTCTTGTTTACTTCAACACCGGTACCTGCAAAGTTGGAGCTGTTTCCTTCTTTCAACGGCAGGTTGAAAATAGCTGCAAATCTCCTGGCAACTTCCAGCGAGCTTTCTGCATCCGGCATGTTTATTCCTATGTGGGCAAGGTCAAATCCGAGCATAATGCTTACTGCTTCCCTTGCCAGCCTGGTAATTTCTTCAAAATTCCCGTTTTTTATTAATTCATACTTGACCATCCAGCTTCCTCCGCAAGCCAGGACCTTGTTAAAAGCAAGATACTGGTTAAGGTTGCTTGCATTAATACCGCCGGTGGGAATAAACTTCATCATGCTATATGGCGCACTTATAGCTTTCAGGGTGTTAATTCCTCCCAGGGATTCTGCGGGGAAAAACTTTACCACCTCCAACCCGAAACCAATGGCCATCTCTATATCGGTAGGGCTGCTGCAACCCGGCGTAATCGGTATATCATTGTCCGCGCAATACTTTACCACGGAAGGGTTAAACCCGGGGCTTACGATAAATTTTGCCCCTGCATCAACCGCCCGTTTTGCCTGGTCCACGCTCAGCACGGTTCCTGCACCCACAAGAATATCGGGCAGCTCCGTGGTGATTTTTCTTATTGCCTCTTCTGCCGCATCTGTGCGAAAAGTAATCTCCGCAAGGGGTAGCCCTCCCTCCAGCAAGGCTTTTCCAAGGGGAACAGCGTCTTTTGCATCATCAATTTTTATTACGGGTACTATTCCGATTTTCCCGATTTCATGTAAAATCTTATTCATTAAACAACTCTCCCTTCATTG
>JAAZDH010000123.1 GCA_012512865.1 Clostridiaceae bacterium
GTTATAATATATCCATCACCATGTCCATCACCGGATTATTATCGTTGGCGGGGCATTGAAATATCTTTCCGGTGAAGCCTTTAAAGGGAAACAATTACAAAAGGTGGAGCTTTAGAAAACCATTGGTAAACACAACTGGGAAAATATCGCAAGAAACGCAAGAAGCGCAAGAAACGAAAGAAATGGCAGAAATGAAAAAGATGTATGGCATTGGGGGAAAAGGGGGCATTGATGTGTATGATGTAGCTTGTGTAGGGATTCTTGTTGCGGACGCCATAGCAAAGACAGTTGACAAGCTACCTGAAAGGGGAAAACTCCAATTGGTGGACCAACTGGACTTGTATACGGGCGGGTGCGCCGTGAATGCGGGAATTGCCATGGCAAGAATAGGCCTTAACGTGGCAATCATAGGTAAAATTGGCAATGACGGATTTGGCAAGTTCATGTACAGCGTTTTAAAGGAGGAAAAGGTGGATGTAAGCGGCCTGGTAATAAAGCCGGGGTCCAGTACGTCAGCCTCGATGGTACTGGTGGATTCCAGCGGGGAAAGGTCTTTCCTGCACTGCCTTGGAGCGAATGCCGAGTTTACGGACACGGACGTGGATTTTAAAATCATAGAAAAATCAAAAATCGTATTTATTGCGGGAACCATGTTAATGCCAAGCTTCGATGGGGGACCTTGTGCCAGGGTGTTGAAGAAATCAAAGGAGCTGGGCAAGTTTACCGCCCTCGATACTGCCTGGGATTCACGGGGGCGATGGATGAAGGTGCTTGAGCCCTGCATGAAATACACGGACCTCTTCATGCCGAGTTATGAAGAAGCAGTCCAGCTAAGCGGCAGGGAAGACCCCGAAGAAATAGCTGATGTTTTCCTCTCCATGGGAGTAAAAATTGCCGTTATAAAGCTTGGCAAGGACGGATGTTTTATCAAGGATTCAGGAGGGCAAAAGTACAAGGTACCTACATACGAGGATATAAAACCGGTTGATACGACAGGAGCCGGGGATTCCTTTGCAGCAGGATTTTTAACGGGAATTTCAAGGGGATGGAGCCTGTATGAGTGCGGGAAATTTGCCAACGCCGTTGGAACTCATTGCGTAATGGCCGTGGGAGCATCCACGGGGATAAAGAGCATGAAAGAAATCCTGGATTTCATGGCCAGGTACGAATGAATAAACCAGGAACAAAAATCCACGAAAATCCACGGGGCGTTTCTTTTGGCTATGCATATAAACCATAGGAATTACCCCCGTGGTTATTTTATTGTGAAGCAAAATAGGACTTGTAAGAACAAGAGCCAGGCAAACACTTGGTGTTCGCCTGGCTATCAAGTGGTGACCCATAGGGGATTCGAACCCCTGTCTCCGCCGTGAGAGGGCGGTGTCTTAGGCCTCTTGACCAATGGGCCTTATTTCCCGGCTTTTTAAGTTAAGTAAGCTTTAATTTGCAAAATCATTATATCATGGTATATTAACTTTTTCAATAACAAGTTTGTAAACAGGTGTATTAAATTGATTTGAAGAAAATTTAGGCAAGGGCGACTTCCGGAGGCTAATATGGTCGCTTCAGCCACGGATAGTAATGCTTAAGGCTGGCGAAAAAATCCTACCCGTAACACTCGCCATCCATGGCTTAAGGTGACGGCTCGCCACATCCATGTGGCGAATTACGTATTTTTTCTGGCCTTAAGCACAACTATCCGTAAGCTTTGCTCCAATATTAGCCTCCGGAAGTCATTTTGCCATATTATGTGTTATATAAATTAAATACATCCTTTGTAAACTTTCAAACCATTACGACCCCTTTTTTACGGGGTTGATCCTGGCAGTTTTGACCATTAGTCCCCGGTAACGGTTTATGGCAGCCGCAAGTTCATGCTTCCTTGGAAGAGCCAGGTTTCCCGGGTGCCCCTTGTAGGGTGATATTCTATCCAGTCCATAATCCTGGATAAATTTATATAACTTGTCCAGCGCTCCTGCCAGGGTTAACCTGTCGTCCAGTATATTCTCAATCATGTATTGCAGCATAACAGCAATACAGTTTGTCTGGCTGGCATCTACAAGCTGCTCGACATTAACAAGATTAATTGCTTCCTTATTATACAACAGGGTATGAAGCCCTTTCGGTTTTATTTCCCAACCTTTTTTACCCCTGGGAAAACTGGATTTTAGTATAATTCTCGGGGTTATATCTCCAAAGAAACTGCCTTCAGAGCTTTCCCTTGCATATCCGGTTGAACTTGCTATTTCTTTTGCTTTAACCGTAACATCCTTAGGCACATACTCATCCATCATTATAACCGTGTCAGCCACATCGAAATAATCTCCTGAACCGCCAACCACCAGGATGGTTGACACCCCGTATTCCGTGTATAATTGTCTAACCCTATCTATAAATGGGGTTATAGGTTCCTTTTCCCTGGCAACAAGCCTCTGCATCCTTCCATCCCTAATCATGAAGTTCGTTGCCGACGTATCCTCATCTACCAGCAAAAGGCTGGTTCCGATTTCCAGGGCCTCCATTATATTTGCTGCTTGGGATGTGCTCCCGCTGGCATTGTCAGTAGAAAACTCCCTTGTGTCCTGGGAATTGGGAAGATTATTAATAAAAGGGGATATATTAACTTTCTCTACTCTTCGGCCATCTTCGGCACGGATTTTTACAGCATCTTCAATGGTAACAACATATTCTCTTCCATCACCGGCAATATGATTGTAAACCCCGCGTTCCAGCGCTTTTAGAAGAGTAGACTTGCCATGATAGCCGCCCCCTGCAATTAGCGTAACCCCTGCAGGAATGCCCATCCCTTTAATTAAGCCCTTGTTTGGAAGCTGAAGCTCTATTTCAAGGGTTTCCGGGCTTTTAAAAGGGACAGCGCCTTTTTTCATGGGAAGATCGGAAACCCCGCTTTCCCTTGGGAGTATGGCGCCATTATTTATAAAAGCCACCAGTCCTCTTTTCTTTATTTCTTCCCGCATGAAAAACTGGTCTTCTACGAGTCTCACATGCTCCCGGAGCTTTTCAGCATCAATGTTTTTATAATAGAGGGAATTCTCTGCAATTACAGGCAATGCACTTGAAAATATAAAATCCGCAGCTTTACCCAAAATCCTTCGTCCCTGGGCAGGAAGACCTACTTCAAACCGGGCTTCTACACGGGAATTGTCAATAACAACAGAGGTGCGTGCAAGTATTTCCTGGCCGCAGCGGTCAATAATAAGCATTCCGCTTTTGCCCGTCCCGCCGGCACTATTGTAATATTTTTTTATTGAATTATAAAAAACCCTTGCCAAAAAATCGCAAACCCCGGTATTTTTTTGGGCTTTATCATACAAGTCCGGGGGAAAACCTGCTTTTTCCATTGGAACTACGACTCTCGCTTTTGTAGGGGATGCGAAAGGATCCCCCTGGACATGATCTATAGATAAAACAAAACTATCAAACTTATATTGCCCTTCAATATCTTTATAGGCTTTGTATCCCTTTCCATCTATTGCATGAAGTATTCTCCGAAGGTCAGCATCTCTCTTCAATAAACAAACCTCCTTCGCGTGTTTTGTGTATTTTGTATATTTCATGTATTTCGTGTATATCTTTCTTAGTGTATTTTTTATTTCGTGTATATCTTATCACATATAGCGTTAATTTACATCTTGCACATTATAAGGTGTATAAGGCGGTGTATCAAGCAGAATAATGTAAATAATTGGGATATATAAATAAATGAATAAAATGAACAAAGGAGGGCATTAACCCTCCTTTATTTTTGCAAGCATCAATTATTGCCTGGCTTAACCAAACCTGCGCGTACCGTAATGAGGATTGTTCCTTCTTTGCTGTTTCCTTGCTCTCCTGCATTCAGGGCACCTTTGGGGCTCGTTTTGAAAACCCTTTTCCTTGTAGAAAGCCTGCTCGCCCTCGGTAAAAACAAATTCACTGTTGCAATCCTTGCAAATAAGAGTCTTATCTGCCATAAAAACACCTCCTTAATAACTTGGAGATTTAATTAACCAGACAATTATCTCCGGGTATTAAGGAGGATAAGGGTCTTAATGTTAATTAAATCCACGTTTAAAATATTATATCATAACGTGTTACTGAATTGCAATAAGATTTTGCGCCATATTGCACCGCGATACTACCCTGGCCTTTTTTGCTTTTTTGCTCTTTTATTCTTTTTTCATTTATTCATTTATTCTTTTGCTCTTGCATTCTTTTACTCCTTTACTCACCTGCTCTTTTTGCTTAATCCCGGGTATCCCATGTAAACGGCCTTACCAAGGTTGCAAGTTTGTTATGATATTATTGTTTTTTTTAGCCTTTTATTATATCATTATTTAGTGTTAAGCACCGGATGATTAATACTAAGCATTAGCTTTCGGCATTAATATTATGTATTAATGTTAAATATTAATATTAAATTATGCATCTGGTTAAGTATTAAATGATTGAAAGGCAGAGTAAAACAAGTATGATAGGCGGTATGGTTAATTGGGTAAAAAAACTATCCAGGATATTGGATAAAAAATGGATTATTGAAAAGTTGGTATACCAAAATGACTCCGACTTGATAAACAGTCCCAGGAGAAAAAGCCAGGATTTTTTTATTTTACAGGCTATTGCAGGTTCGGCTACCATGTGTTTAATCAGCGGGGTTGTGCTCTCAGGGTATGCCATATATCTTGGCGCCTCGGACGAGGTGGTGAGCTACGTTCCCTTGATTTCGAGCATTAGCGGCATATTTATCGTATTTTCCATGCCTATCCTTGAGAAGTTCAGAAACCTCAAGAAACTGGTATTTACCATGAATCTTATTTGTAAACCTTTAATAGTATTAATTTTATTTATACCACTGTTGGTACCGGAAAAACTAAGGATACCTGTTTTATTAATTATCATTTTCACGGGATTTTTCTTGAACTTGGTTATGAACCTGGCCATCAACAGTTGGTTCGTAAATGTTATTCCACTGAAAATAAGGGGCCGTTATATTGCCATACGACAGATTTTCGCCGTTATAGTATCTGCTGTTGTGCCGTTAATAAGCGGTATTGTACTTGACCTCACCGGTAAAAGCTATAAAGGGTTTGCCATTTTATTCGGCAGTGCCCTGGTTTTTATACTGCTGGAAAACTATGCTTTTTGGAACATAGAGGATAGTTATAATGAAAATGCCGGCACGCAAAAACTGAACATTATAGATGTATTCTTGATACCCTTAAGAAACAGTGAATTCATGAAATTTACCTGTAAAATGATAGTTTTTTACTTACTGCTGTACATTTCGGCGTCCTTTTCCCAGGTTTACATGATACGGTACCTGTATGTGTCTTACACGTTAATAAGCGTAATGACGGCCCTTAACGCCGTAATACAGGTTATTGTACTCCCGTGGTGGGGCAGGATTTGTGACTTGCGCGGCAACAAGTCTGCCCTGAATTTATCAATTTGGCTTTTTGTCGGGGATATCTTCATGTGGTTCATGGTATCACGGGGCAGCAAGTTTGTTTTTATCCCGATGGCATATATAATAGGGGCCTTTTCGAATTCCAGCTTTGCAGTGGCCAGTTTTGACAGGAAATTCAGCGTTATACCTGAAAAATGCAGGATGCTGTATGACGGCTTTTATACTGCAGCTATAGGGCTGGTACTCCTGGTTGCCCCTTATATCGGCGGAAAAATAAAGACTTTCCTTGCCGCTTCGGACTTTATCAAGAATAGCTTGGAGTTCGGGGAATTCAGGATACTTTATGCCATCACGGTTATAGGGCTTATACTCCTGCAATTACATGACGTGTTAAAAGAGAGAAAAGAGAAAAGGAAAACAAGCAGTAGTGAGGATGTTGTTACAGGGATAGCATGCGCGGACCGGGAAATAAATACTTGAAATTAGTATAAAGGCTAATATAAAGGCTACCTTGAAAAAGGCAGGTTGAAACGATAAGCATAAGTATGACAAGGGGTGTATTAAATTAATTTGAAGAAAATTTAGGCAAGGACGACTTCCAGGGCTAATATGGTCGCTTCAGAAACCTATTGTAATGTTTAAGACTGGCGAAAAAATCCTACCCGTCACATTCACCATCCATGGCTTAAGGTGACGGCTCACCACATCCATGTGGTGAGTTACGGTTTTTTTCTGGCCTTAAACACAACAATAGGTAAGCTTTGCTCCAATATTAGTCTCCGGAAGTCGTATTGCCATATTATGTGTCATATAAATTAAATACGCCCTATGATAAGCATAAGCGTGATAAACATAAGTAAACATAAGCATTATAAGCATAAACGCAATAATCATAAGTATTGGAAAAGCCTCACATAAGCAAAGCTTATATGCTTTACCCGAGAAAAGCTTTGACGGGGAAATCATATTGGTGTATACTTATTGCGTGGTGCAATATGGTAAAACGGTAAAATGATGAAACAATAAAACGGTAAAATAATAAAATACCGGGAACCCCGCGGTATAGAAAAATACAGGATAAGAAAAGTACACGGAGCAGGCATGAAAAAAACATGTAATCAAGGCAAGTGAACATAGCAAAGCCATGATTGGTAGGCAAGGAGGAAAACTCGTAATGCGAACTGTGGGTACGGTGGCAAGGGGTATACGTGCACCTATCATCAAGCCGGGAGATGACATAATTAACATAGTGGTTGAGTCTGTCCTGGCATCAGCCAGGGAAGATGGATTTGAGTTAAAGGACAGGGATGTAATAGGTATTACCGAATCACTGGTTGCAAGGGCGCAGGGGAACTATGCAACCCTGCAGGATATTGCCCTTGACGTTAAGAGGAAGTATGAAGGAGATATTGCGGTATTATTCCCGCTTTTAAGCAGGAACAGGTTCTTAATGATCCTTAAGGCCATTGCCATGAGCGAAAGGAAAATACACCTTGTGCTAAACTATCCCTCGGACGAAGTTGGGAACCAGCTGGTATGCGAGGACAAGATGGATGAGCTTGGAATTGACCCCTGTACGGATATACTGGACGAGAAGAAATACCGTAAACTGTTTGGGGAGGAAGTGCTCCATCCCTTTACAGGCATAGATTACGTTAAGGTGTACAAGGAAGTGGCGGTAAACAATAATATCGAAATATACCTTGCCAACAACCCCAAGGTGGCGCTGAATTTCAGCAGTGAAATCCTTGTGGCCAATATCCATGAAAGGCGGAGGACGAAAAAAATACTGCAAAAGGCCGGGGCCAAAACGGTGTACGGCCTGGACAAGATATTAAACGAACCCGTAAATGGCAGCGGGTTTAACCCCGAGTATGGCTTGCTTGGTTCAAACAAGGCTACCGAAAACAAGGTTAAATTATTCCCAAGGAATTGTTTTGAGATAACAAGGAGCATCCAGGACGCAATAAGGAGCAGGACTGGCAAGAATGTGGAGGTCCTGGTATACGGGGACGGTGCATTCAAGGACCCTGTCGGAAAGATATGGGAACTTGCAGACCCGGTCGTATCCCCTGGTTACACGGACGGGCTCAAGGGAGTTCCCAGCGAGTTAAAGCTTAAATTCATAGTGGATAGTGAAATGGAAGGAAATAACGGCAAAGGCGAATGGGAAATAGATGAAATCGTTAGGGAAAAGATAAAAGAAAAGGAAGGCAACCTGGTCGGAAAAAATGAATCCCTTGGGACCACCCCGAGACAGCTGACGGATCTCCTGGGCAGCCTGTGTGACCTTATCAGCGGAAGCGGCGACAAGGGCACTCCAATAGTATTGATACAGGGCTACTTTGACAACTATGCCACTGATTGAATTAACGGAAAGGTGACAGGAGCCGATGATACTTCTAAACAGGAAAATTAATGACACGGTTGGTTACATAAAAAAAATCGCGGAAAGCCAAGGGAGAATGCTGGATGAGAAGAGCCAAGAAGAGAAAGGACGGGACGCAAAATTTGATGCCCGTGCCCCGGGAATCGGGCTAATACTTGGTTCCGGCCTTGGGACCCTGGCTGAAGAGATAGAAGACGGTATAACAATACAATACAAGGATATCCCGCATTTCCCCTTACCCACGGTCAGTGGACACGAGGGGCAGCTTGTAATCGGCAGGCTTTGCAATAAAAATGTCATTTGCATGCGGGGTAGATTTCATTATTACGAAGGTTACAGCATACACCAGGTTGTTTATCCCGTAAGGGTCATGCAGTTGCTGGGCATATCCAGGCTGATTGTTACCAATTCTGCCGGTGGGATAAATGAAGAATTTAACCCGGGCGACTTGATGCTTATCGAGGACCACGTAAACCTCATGGGTGTAAATCCCCTGGTAGGCAAGAATATCAATGAATTTGGCCCGAGGTTCCCGGACATGTCGGAAGCATATGACAGGCAGCTGGCCGAAAAGGCGATGGAAGCTGCAAAAAGCCTTTCAATAAAACTCCAAAGGGGTATTTATGCCGCCGTGACAGGGCCGAGTTATGAAACACCGGCCGAAATAAGGTTCTTGAGAACAATAGGAGCAGATGCCGTTGGCATGTCAACAGTTCCTGAAGTAATTGTTGCAAATCACGGCGGAATAAAGGTACTTGGTATCTCATGCATAACCAACATGGCAGCAGGCTTGTCAACCCGCCCGTTAAACCATGCAGATGTTATCGGCCAGGCCCAAAATGCTGCAGCCAACCTGGCGAAGTTAATTATAAAAATTGTTGCTGAAATTTAGCAATAATTTGGCAAACCCTCAAGTTTAAATTATTTATATAAAATGATTCCATCCCTTGCAACTATCCTTTCGAGAGTGGGTTGGACTGAACGTTCTTTAAAGTTGCTTGCGCTGGAAGCAAGAATATCCGCTCTAAATATAAGCTTATCTTTATGTGTTTAAGAAAACAAAAAAGAACTGTTTTTGATAATATATGCTATAATATAGCTGTACTTTGTAGCTGGGAACTAATATATAACTAATATATTATCGACAGGAGATGAATAGATTGCCCGTATTAAAAATACTCGGTGCTGTTTCACGGGAATTGCTGGCGGCATTCTTGCTAAATTTTAAAGTTATCCCCGTATATGTCATTATTATATTGCTTGTTAAAGCGCAGTACTCCAGGCAAATTGGACTGAATACGGGCCATCTGAAAATAACACGCAGAAAAATGTGGGAAATATTCCAGGAAACCATATTTTTCGGAGTGGTTGCCGGGTTCGCCGCGGGGTTTTTCATAATATATGCCGGGATCATGCTGGATGTGAAAATTTATGAATACCTGCTCATGATAACGGCTGTTATGCTTTTATTCGATATAAGGTACGTTTGCCTGGCATACACGGGTGGAATCCTGGCATTAGCATCCCTTGTATTTAAAATCCCCGGAATTGAAGTTGCACCACTATTGGCCATGATGGCGATAATTCACTTTTTTGAGGGGTTGTTAATCTATGCGCGTGCAGGAAAGGATTATATACCTGTATACATAAGGAGTAAGCAGGGTATTGCAGGAGCCTTTTTAACCAGGAGATTCTGGCCGGTACCCCTCATTTTTTTCGCATTTTCTTTACAGGATTACAATACTATGATAACAAGTCATATTAATAGCATCGCGGTTGATTGGAAGACTTTTTTCACACCTGCGGCCATCGGAACCGGGGCTATGATATTAGGCCTTGATTGTGCCGTTTCAATCCTGTGTTACACCGACATGGCGATAACAAGGCGTCCTGAAAGGAAAAGCAGGGAAATGGGCATCCAATTCTTGCTATACAGCATTCTGCTCTTCTTCCTGGCGGCATTGGCCAGGAACATGTATATATTCAGCATAGTTGGCGTCATCTTTGCCATAGGGGCCCATGAGGCCATAGTGTTATGCAATCGTTACAGGGAATGGCATGGTACACCCATGTTTACCCCCGTGCGGAGGGGAATAAGGGTGTTTGACATCCTGCCTGAAAGCCACGCTCAAAAAATTGGCATGGAAAAAGGGGACATTATATTGAGCATAAACGGAAAAGATGTGCAGACAGAAGAGGGAATGGCAGAGGCATTGTCGAGGTTTCCCACGTATGTGTGGATTGATGCCGTAAATGCAAAAGGAGAAAAAAAGAAATACGAATACAGGTGCTACCCTGAGGGCATGAATAACCTGGGGGTTATAATTATCCCCAGGGAAAACGAAGTTACATACAATGTTGAGTATTTTGAGAGTTACAGCATATTAAAAAACCTGGTCAAACGCTTCAGGAGCGTCAGGTAGGGCTGCGAAACAGGAATAGATGCTTCCCTGGCAATAGATTCTTCCCTGGCGCAACTGGCGTAAATCGTGGTATAACCGGTATAAATCAATTCTTGCCCGGCACAAATTTGGACGTACTTAGCGTATTTCTTCAATCTCGTATTGCTGCGTTCCAAGGCCTTGCTTTTCCAGCTCGCTGATTTGGATGAAAGGATCCTTGTGATGCAGCCTTTCAAAGAGATGGCCCTTGCCGCCCAGTTCATGTCCCTTGGGCACGGCTGACATGATGAGGTTTTCCGCCTTGATGGCATCAAGGCTTGCTTTTTCTATGGCAACTATATCTTTTGAATACATGATCCCGATGTCAGGTACAAGCGATGGCATGGTAAATCCCCAGCAATCGCACAGTATTGTTATATCAACCAGGAAATTTATGTAGAAAACGTTGGCGGGCTCAAAAACCTTCAGCACTTAATTGGTGCATATAGCCATGCCTTTCTGGAAATCCTCGAACTTGTCATCATCCATTTTTATTGCGGAGGTTGGGCAAACTTTCACGCAGTGCTGGCAAAATGTACAGTTGTGGAAAAATATCTCGTACTCGTTGTTTTGATTGAACTTGTTGGCATTGTGATTACAGTTGTTCACGCAGAGCTCGCAATGGATACAAAGCTCCTTGTCCCATTTAATGCCGCCCTCGAGATTATGTATCTGCCTTCTTGTCCTGTCCGTAACGCATCCCATGGCAATATTCTTGCATGCCCCGCCATACCCGCAGGCGCCATGCCCTTTTACATGGGATAAAACTATCATGACTTCGGAATCGTGGATATGGCCTGCAATGTCTACATTTTTAAAAGATTTAAAATCAACGTGCTTCTCGTAGTAGTATTTGCCTGTTACACCGCAGGAAGCTACAATGGGAACTCCAAGATATTCCTCGGTATAGCCCCTTGCCCTTGCCCCTTCCACTGTTTGATCAGTTATGAAGACTTTCGCACCGTATTCTTTTAGCTTATCGACGAGGATTTTGACAAAGATGGGATGAATCGTGGAATATCCGATATCCCTGCCAAGATGCATTTTTATTACCGTTAGCTTGTTTTTTACAAATTTACTTATATCCGTGTTCTCTATCATCCTCCCAAACTTTGCCGGGAGAGTGACACTTGCATCGTACTTATCATATTCCACCGAAGAAAATAATACCTTGGAAGCCATAAGCAAAACTGTACCTCCTTATTCCTACTATTTAATTCTTATTGTTTTTGTCAATTGTGCACTAAAAACGTGTGCATGCTATTAAATAAAACACGTTACCTGTAATTATGGGGTGCACATTTCAATGGTGCTCATTATATCTATGATTTTAATTGATATAGATTCATTGACAATTATAACATTGATATGTAAACATGGAAATAGGTAAAACAAAAAATACATGCAAGCTTTATGTTAACGCTGTCAGGGTTGGATAGGTAAAAATTATCAGGCTTGGAAACAAGGTTGAACAATAAATTCAAAATAAAATATAGCCTTACAGTAATAAATTCTATATAAATAGTTTACTTGATGTCATATACTTTACTTGAAAATTAGATATTACATGCAAGGAAATTTAACATGCAGGAAAACACTTGACGAATGAGGTTGGAAGTGAAAAGATTGTTTTTGGCTCCGATATTCCATTCCTAGATCCGGCTTTCCAACTGGGAAGGATAAAATATTCCCACCTGGGCTGGAGGGATAAATATTTAATCTTGAGGGGAAATATAGAAAAAAAATTGGGGAGTAATAGAAGGTTTCAACAGAATCAACAATAAGTAATAAAGATGATGTAGAAACTATTTATATAAAAGAAAGAAACAATACAAAATGTCCCTTGGAGAACAAAATGACCATCCTGCATAACTACATTTATTGAATAATAGAACATATTGTCAATGGACATTATACGCTATGTTTTTTAAAATAAATTCAGTTGTAGTTATTGTGGTACTGATATTTATTGTTGGTTACTTGTTGATTATATGTTTTTTTGGGAATTTCAAAATTTAAGTCGAATTTTGTTTATTTCACAAGCATTACAGGTAGATTGCATCCTGGGAATTATTAAGTAAAGGCAAGAAGTTTTTCATATGTGTATGCATAATAAAAACGTTAAGAAGCCCGGAGATTTAGTATGTTTAATATGTTTAATATGTATAATCGGATAAGGACAAATAAAATAGTAAAGAAGGTAGTACGACACAAGTGGCTGTACTTGTTGTTAATACCCGTAATTGCATACTATTTCATATTCTGCTACATACCGATATACGGAGTAACTATTGCATTTAAAGATTACAACATGTTTAAGGGCATTTTTGGGAGCAAATGGGTAGGCTTTGACAATTTTAAGAGAATATTTTCAACAAGTGATTTTTACAGGGTTGTAAGGAATACCTTCATGTTAAATCTTTCATCACTTGTAGTAGGTTTTCCGGGGCCAATAATACTTGCATTGCTGCTAAATGAAGTAAGGGTTAGCAAGTTTAAAAAGTTAGTGCAGAATTTCATGTATTTACCACATTTTCTTTCGTGGGTGGTCATAGCTAATATATTTATACCCATGCTTTCGCCGAGCAGGGGAATTATTAACATGGCTATCAAGAAACTGGGGGGCAGCCCCGTTTATTTCATGGGGAATAAAATATGGTGGATAGCAGTTTACGTGGGCCTAGGGATATGGAAAGAAGTTGGCTGGTCGGCGATAATATATTTGGCGGCGTTAACTGGAATTGACCAGCAGCTATATGAAGCAGCTATAATAGATGGGGCCGGGAAATGGAAGCAATGCCTGAACGTAACAATTCCCGGCATCGCCCCGACCATAAGCGTAATGTTGATATTAAGGATGGGGCATATAATGAATATAGGCTTTGACCAGGCATACTTGCTGGGAAACAACATGGTAACGGAGGTAAGCGAGGTAATAAGTACATATGTTTACAGCATAGGTATAGTTAGCCTGGATATTTCCCGCTCAAGTGCGATAGGGTTTTTCCAGTCAATAGTGTGCCTTGTTACCTTGCTTATATCAAATTACGCTTCCAAGAAGATATCCGGGGAATCGATTTACTAGCATCTAATTTAAAATATAATAAGGTAATTAGGGAGAGAACTACAGTGAGGGCAACAACTGGAGAAAGAGTATTTAGTATTTTTAATTATACCATATTATTTATGGGAGCGGTGGTATGCCTGTTTCCATTTATACACGTCCTGGCGCTTTCACTTAGCAGTGAATCGGCTATTATATCGAACAAGGTCACAATATTTCCAGTGGAGATGAATACCAGGGCTTATGCAAATGCCCTTGGGAATTCCAGCTTAATATCGTCGTTTAAGTTTACGATACTCTTGACTGTACTTGGAACGATTGTCAACTTGTTTTTTACCGTAATAGGAGCTTATCCCCTTTCAAAAAGGGGTTTACCAGGGAAAAATATAGTGTGGATATATATTCTCATAACGATGTTTATAAGCGGGGGATTGATTCCCACGTATTTGGTAGTGAAAGCCCTTGGCTTAATAAACAGCATATGGGCATTGATATTACCGCAGGCTCTCAGCACCTTTAATCTTATTGTGATGAAAACTTATTTTCAGACAATACCGGAAAGCCTCGAAGAGTCTGCCAAGCTGGATGGATGCACGGATATAGGGGTATTAGTAAAGATCATACTGCCTTTGTCCATACCTATAATTGCAGCAATGACCCTGTTTTATGCGGTTGGTCACTGGAACCAGTTTTTCTCTGCACTAATATATATTAATGACTCCAAGAAATACACGCTTCAGCTAAGACTGAGGATGATGATACCAAGAGATCCGGGCAGCTTAATGCTGGAGGGGGATATGGCGGAAGTGCCAAGGGAGTCATTAAAGGCGGCAGCGATTATTCTTTCTATTTTACCGATTATATTCGTATACCCATGGATGCAAAAATACTTCATCAAGGGAATGCTTATTGGTTCTATAAAAGCGTAATAAGGCAAGGCATATTAAAAATAAAAATTTAAGGTAAAGTCCAGCGGTTAAATGTCAAGACCTAAATTGGAAA